>ONBJ01000061.1 GCA_900316025.1 uncultured Eubacteriales bacterium | reverse complement strand
CAAAGAATGCTGTGCAGACAAAAATTGATGATTTAAAATTTCCGTTTAATAAAAAAGAAAAAACTGGTACTCATAATACTCTATATTACTATGATGCTTCTACAGAGAATAACAACAGGTATTATCAGGAAGGCAATAGTACTTTACAAATAGGAACCAGTGTTTATGGTCGAGATGCTGGGGGAAATAAAAGTGACAAAAGAGGTTATTATCCTTTTAACTCGACAAACCCGAGTGATGCAAAAGATCTTGTCAACTGTTTCGGAACAAGATTTGATATTGAGTTTATTATGCCGAGCAGCAGAAAAATAGGCGGTACTAACGGCACTACAGAAGAGGACTTGGTGTTCAGCTTCGCAGGAGACGATGATGTTTGGGTTTACATTGACGGTGTTTTAGCATTGGATTTGGGTGGTCAGCATAACAAAGGTGAAGGCAGTATAAACTTAACAGAATGTAAAGCATACTATAAGACGGGCTACTATAGTGTGTCATATACTAATTATAATGGTGCAGACAGCAGTAACCCTAACTTATCATCCAGTACAACTACAAACCCGAGTGGTACTTGGTATAACGGCAGTCGACAACAAGACAATAACTCAGGATTTACTACCGAGACCGTTACATTTTCAAGTACTTCTGAGCTTTATGAAATACTTCATCAGACAAACCAAAAACACACCCTGACGGTATTTTATATGGAGCGTGGTGAGTTCGACTCCAACTTCTATATGGATTTTCTTTTGCCCATAATAGACTCTGAAAACGATAACGAGCTTACCATTACCCAAAAGGTAAATGCAGATAACGTAAACGAAGGCTTGCGTCTTGAAACAATGAATATTGCAAACAAGGATATATTTGCAACAAAAGTACAAACACAGCATATGAAAGCTGCAAGTGATAACCCGATTACACTTCCTGCTACTGTAGATTTCAAGCGTCGTCAGGATATGTATGTAGGTACGAATAATGACAATATGACTTTGATACAGAAAATTCAGGCTTCATATACGAATCCTACTTACAGACCTGATAAAAACGTAGAGTCACAGGATACAGAAAAGAATATTTATTCCGCTTACTCGTGGATAGACAGGTCTGTGCTGTTGGGAGAAGACGGAAAGGTAACAAAACCTACTCAGAAAGCCTATCGAAATTCAGGTGTAGGACTTCCTTATATAAAATTAAACGCAGAAGGTACAGGTTTTGATTCAAGTGCAGTCAGTATTGTTCCTTTGCTTTATGACCAGTCTGCAATATTCTTTAATCAGTTCAGTACAGAAAGCAGTCAGTCAGGAAAAGAAGCACTTGTAAGTGTCGTATTAAATAGCTCGATAGCAAGATTTAGCGGAGATTCCCGAGATAACACAGGCACAAAATCAATAGCAGATGTTTCAGTTGAAAATCGATTGCTTGATGATTATTATACTCCGTCCTTGAATGTAAAGGGTTGTAATGCTACGGCAGGACAAGCCACTGCTGTAGAATATAACGGAAATTCAAGCGGTAAGTTTTACCTTAAAGAAAATAAAGCTTCTTTCAACTTCGTAGAAACAGTAAAAACAGGTAATATCGTTATTAAGAAAGAGGTTGAAGGTAACGATAAAACCGAAAACGATAAAAAGACTGAATATACCTTTGAAATCAGATATAAAAATCTGTTCGGTGACGCTACTGCGGAAGACAGACTTGATACCGATACTTGGAAAACAGCCGCATTAATCGGTACACGAAGCGGAAAAGATGCAGAAGGCAAGGATTATACATCTGCGAACAATAGTTTGGTTACTTCGTCAGACGGCAGATTTGGTATGGTAGCAGGTTCTACTGTTACTTTCAGCGGCATTCCTGTAGGAACGATTATTCAGATTAAGGAATATTCCGAAAATCACCCGATAACGGATATACCGTCATCTGTAGGCAAAGTGAGATTTACGGGTATGGTAGCAGAAGGCACAGAAAGTATAGGAGCAGGAACCGAAACCAGTAATCTTCAAAACTATACCAATAAAGAAGATTTAACAACCAGTAAAGAAACTGCAACATTAGACGGTGTTTCAAAAACATTGACAACAGTAAACACCGATGCATGGCGTTTAACTAATCGAGAAGTTAATTCAACTGTATATGACACTTGGACATTTGAGTTTACCAACTCCTATGCACACACACCGATACTGTACAGGTATATTGACAGAAAACTGGAAAACGGTAAACCGACCAGTCTTATGAGTAATTATACCTACTTTACAAAGGGTACTAACCTGAAATACAGTGAGATGTTAGATGGAACAACTATAAAAGATGATGCACAGACAGCCATTGCGGAGTTGTCACCGCAGATTATCAATGTTATATGTGTTTACAACCTTACCAAAGGCGGAAAATACTGGACAGGTCAGGCAAAAGCGTACAGTGACAGAAATGATTTTGCTACTGTAAAGGGTACGCAGACATCTCAGTTTAATCTGGAAGAAATTACCACAGAACTGAATGCGGTACTTAATGCTATGTATACTGACGGTACCGCAGACATCAAGGAAGCAAATTATGCAGGTCTTGATGAAGCTTGCGGAAATACTGCAGATAATACAGGTGTTGTAGGTCTGAAAGCAACCTTGAGAAGTATTATTGACGGAGCAATTTCCGATTATAAAACAGCTCATAGCAATAGCAACGCCGCTCCCACAAAAGCACAGTTGATAGCTATGTTCCAGGAAGACAACAATAATTACTTCCTGTACAGCGACAGCAAGTACTATATTGTTCAGGCAACATACGAAAACACATTAAGACGTTATGATGTAGAAGTTGAAACATATGCACCTACAGGCGGTATTACTGTAAACGGTAGTGGTAAAGCAGAAGGCTCACTTCTCACACTGAAATACAGCGTACCTTATAACGGACTTTCCAGTCTGGTAAAAGGCTCAGAGGCAGCTCAGTCATACGGCTCAGCGGTCGGTACAGTTGACAAGTATTACACAAGCGATATGCTGTTTGTTGGTGATACGCAGGCTACCTTGCAGGCACTGAAGCTGGACGAGTCAGCAAACAAGCTGTTCAGAATAAGAATAAACGAAACCACCGACGAGTATATATATTTTGCTTACTGGGAAAGACAGGTGCGTTATAACACGGGTAATCAGATAGAAACAAAATGGATACCTGTTTCTACCAACTATGACTATCATTACCGTGTAAATGACCACGTAAAAATCAGAGCTGTTTATCAGAAAGAAGACGGCACAAGATATGACCCCACAGGAGCGAATACAACATTTGTTCCGATAGATTCTAATGAAAACGTTCTCATTGGAACTCTCTATCCTACACCTACAAAAACAACAAGATATATTTACTGGAAAACAATAAACGGTGTAAAGAAATACGCAAGCTGTGATGATTTGGACGATGATGACAGTTATACAATTCCTGCATCTTTTCTGCCGTCACCTTTGACAGAGGCTTGCTACGCAACCACCAATAATGTTTACGGACTTTATGTTCATTCTGAAACAGATAGGCTTGTGACGACATCGGATTTGGCAATAAGCGGATTTGATTCTAACGGAAACGCACTTCACAGTATAGAAGTTATGCGTGAGGGCGAAGACGGTACAACAATTAAGGTAACAAAGAAAGATACCGAGCTTTACAATGTAGGTTATTGTGTTCCGAACAAGCCCAGTACGGCAACTAACGGTGAGGGTTACGGTACATCGGCAACCGACAGAACGATGAACTCTTATACAAAAGAAGTTTCAACCACAACAAACAATGTAACTACTACCGAAAAACAAGACCGTACAAGAGTTGACATTATCTTTGGTTCACCCACAGGAGAAGATTATGACATAAAGTCAGATACAAACGCAGACGGTATTGAGCAGGTAGGTTACATACTGTTCCAAAGCCCGAAATATGCAGACAGGGCAGATGCGGTTTACGGTGATGCACAGGAATTTCGTAATGCACTCCTTAGCAACGGCAACAAAGCAAGAGAATTACTGGAAAGCACGTCGTCTTCTGCGACAAACATGAGAGTTACTCAGAGTGTAAAACAAGATGACAGCAGTGCAGAGTGTTACAGCAGTACTGACGGTAAAAAGTACGGCTTGCAGTGTACAATGGGACCTGTTTACCCTGATACGCAAGCTTCGGGAAGCGGTATAAAGCTTACCAACAAAAACAGATATAATATTGTTTTTGATATGATTAATACAGAGTCTTCAAGACAGTATTATTACACAGTATATCTTGTTACCAAGAGAAACGGCACATATTATATTTCGCCCAGTCCTGCAACGTTCACACTTGCAGACGCAGACCCTGCGGTAAAGGATACAGAGGGTAAGAGAGCTTATCTGATGAGAATCAAACATCAGTGGCGTTATGAAGATGGAACTGATTATACAGACGGAAATCCTCATGTAGGTTCGCTTCTTTCCAACTACACAACTGCTGTTGACGGAAGAGAAATAGCCTATACCAACAGAACAACTAACTGGATTGACCCCGACACGGGTATTCCGTATACAGGAGAACTTGAAAGTCTTACAATAGGTAATAATACTAAAGATATAAGCGGTATCAAAAAACGAGGAACAATCACTGATACTTTTGTTGTTCCTACAAATACAGACCCGCTTACTCCTGCAAATTCAACTATCAGCGACCCCAATGCTTCTTATTTTGATGTTATAGCTAAATATGTCAAGAAAGTACTGGGTATTCGTTTTGATGTAAAGCGTTGGAAGAATACAACTGTTACAACTTCGGTGCTGAATGATTCGGACGGTGCGGTTATAGGCTTCAATAAAGCTTACACGGAAGCACTTACAGATGAAAGCAAAACTTATACTACACCTGACGGTCAGGTAGTACCGTATGACGACAAGCTGAAAGTAGTAGTTAAAGCGGCTGACGGTTACACCATTGACACATCAACTATTCCGACAAAACTGACGATAGACGGAATACCTACACCTATTGAAGACGGTATTACAGCTGTATTGTCGGAAGACAACACAACGTGGACAGCCACAGTCAATGATACACTTTTAGATGATGAAAGCAATAAAGACTGGTTTGCACAGTTATTGCTCAATCTGCCTAAGGCTAAGGAGCTGACATACACATTTACGGTTAAGTCAAACCCTGCAGATGTATTCAATACAAATGTTTCATCAACAAAAAAAGCAGTAACAGTTACAACAAGTGTTGAAGATATGTTAGGTACAATAGGTTCATATGACAGCACAAGCAAGACTGTTACAGTTACAGTTTCAAAATCTCAGCTTGACGATAACGGTGGTTCAATAGATTATACGCTTACAGCAATAAATACAGATGACTACACCTATGACGATTGGAAGAAGAATGGTACTCATGTTGATACAAATAATACAGGTACATATACCTATAGCTTCACTGCTGATGATAATGGTGCTGAACTGGTTGCTAATTATCATGGTAACAGCACGACAATTTCATTCACGATGTGTCCTAATGATTTGGCAGCGGCATATTGGAGTGCTGCTAATGCTGACCATACGAACACAATTGGTGTGGCTACGGCATTAAATAACGAGAACGCCACTCCCGGTACGTTGCAGTGGAAAGTTAAATATTCGATAGGTAGCACCAATTACAGTATCGATGTTCCTTCAAGTGGTGTGACATATGAAATAATAGAAGGTAAAAAATATGTTACATACACTGTTACTATACCCGCTGGTGGTAATTATGTTGTTTTCTATTGTGACGCTAAAGCTGATTATGATGCTTATGATGTAACTGGATATGCTGGAGGAACAATAGAAACACGCTACACAGGCAGAGATGATGGAAAAGTAGATATTTCGGAAAATCGTTATTTGTATTATGATGGTGATGGTTTATATGATAATACATCTCAGAACCCGCCTCAGAAATTTAAAATTAAAGCAAAAGCAAGTGCAAATGCTACCTGATTTATACAGGAGGTTTACAATGAAAGAATACATTGAACCCGAAGTTGAAATAATTGAGTATGGCTTGTTGGATATTATTGCTTCATCTCAGCCGCAGACAAGCGGACAGAACGGTTGGGGCGACCCCAACGGTAATGACAGCGGTGCTTTTAATGAAAATGAGGGCAATGATGACATTATCGGCGATGGTGACAGCGGAGGAATGTTCGACTAATTTCCACAAGACATCGTAAAGTTATTTTAATTTCCTGAAAAAACAGGCACAGACCTAATAAAAGTTTGTGCCTGTTTTGTGCTACATACAGCAAACAATATTTATAATAATAAAAGGAGGTTTTACTTATGAAAATGTTGAAAAAACTGTTTGCAGTGCTGCTTTGTGCTGTAACGATGATGTCGTTTACTGTAACTGCAGGGGCGGTAAGCAGTCAGGACGGCTTTTTATATGAACGTATTGACAATTCCAATGTTATGGAGATTGTCGGTATTGACCCTGACGGCGAACTGGCAGACGCACAGAACTTGGTTATACCTTATACTATCAGAGGATTATCCGTTATACAAATAGGAAATTCGGCTTTTATAGATAATAAAAACGTACAGAATATTGCATTGACCTCAAGTATTCTTCAGATTGGTGACAGTGCTATGTATGGTATGAAAGCCCTGAAACAAATTACACTCCCTCAAAATCTGACTGTTTTAGGAGAAAAGGCATTTTCATATTGTTCATCTTTGAAAACTGTAGATTTTAAGACAAAAAAACTTTTGCAGATTAAAGAATTTACATTTTACGGTTGTACAGCTCTTAACAATGTTGTCTTACCTGACTGCCTTTTTGAAATAGGGGAGTATGCTTTTTCACAGTGTATGAGCCTGGACAAGATTTATATTCCGTCATCAGTTTCTATTATAGCTGATAATTCTTTCTATTCTACCCGAAACGGATTTACAATTTATGGAGAAAGCGGAACACCTGCTCATATTTATGCACTTAATAACCATATTCCGTTTGTCGATTTGAAAGGAAAATATACCGCAGCTCTTTCAGACCGCATTTCTGAAATTGCATACTGGTTAAATTATGCGGATACTTCTTTGTATACAGAAGAAACATTCAACGCACTTTCTTTAGCATATGAAAATGCTGTTGCTGTAAAGGAAAATTTCTTTTCTGTACAAAGTGAAGTGGATACTGCACTGTCAGAATTGAATACGAAGATAAAATGTCAGTATCATTTAAATATACCGAAGCTTCTGTAAGCAGTCTTGAAGAAGCTCTCCATCAGGCAAAAAACGTGCAGAACAGTACTCCTGCCACAGAAACTCAGGTGCAGAATGCTATACAAAATCTGAGTACAAGTATTAACGCACTTGAAACAATTACCCAAACAGATACAAGAGCGATACTTAAAGGCTGTTCATCAAGCCTTGAGGGAGATATAGCTCTGAATTTCTATATGCAGCTTGACAGCGGTGTCATAGGCAGCGAAACAGCTTATATGCAGTTTACCATTCCTAAAGGTGAGAATAATACGGAGATACAGAAGGTATTTGTAAAAGATGCTAAATTGAGATATGCAAACGGAGAGGCATTATACGTTTTCAAATGCCGTATTGCTCCAAAAGAGATAGGTCTCAGAGTAAAAGCTCAGCTTGTTGACGGCGACAGTCAGGCAACAGAATATAATTATTCGGTTAAGGATTATGCGTATTATATGCTTGCTCATAAGGAAATAGCCGCATATGCAAGGGCAGAAGGAATTGTCAAAGCTATGCTGAACCATGGTGCATATGCACAGATGTATTTTGACGGAGCTTCCGACAGGCTTGTCAATGACAATATGACAGAAAACGAGAAAGATGTCAGTGATATTACTGCACAGACTATCAACAAACCCTATAATAAAAATACACAGAATTTCCTTTGTGACGGCGTTGTATTCAGAGGAGCTACACTTTCTTTGCAGTCAGAAACAACTCTTTCACTTTATTTTCAGAGCGAAGAAACCTTGTCATTCAGTTGTCCAGGTAAAATTCTGTCAGTTACCAAAAAGGACGGTTTTCAGATACTTCGTATAAGCGGTATTGCGTCTAAGGAAATAGGCAGCGATTTCACTGTAACTGTCACCGTCGGAGAAAACAGCGGAACATTAACCTATAATCCTTTGAATTACTGCTATGATGTATTGAATAACAGTTCAAACGGCATAAGCTGGCAGAACTCTGTAAAAGCACTTTATAAATACTGGCAGGCAGCAAACATTTATTTCCAGTAAAAGGAGGAATACGTATGAATAAAAATAAATATGTTTCTTGCGAAATGGAGATTATCGAGTTTGAACAGGAAGATGTGATTACCGACAGCGGCGATGGCGATAAGGATCAATATGAATTACCGCCTGTTTGGGTAGATCCATAATCGGCTGAAACAGAACAGATGAGGTGAAAAAATATGATTAAAACAATAAAAAAGCTTATTGCTTTTTCAGCAGCAGCTATAATAATGTTTACCGTACACGTTTCGGCACTTGCCACAGGTGAAAGCTATATCCGTGGAGATGCCAACAATGACGGCAAAGTGACTGTCGCTGATGTTACAGCTATTCAGAAGAAGCTTATGTCTGTCAGCGTAAGTAATTTCAATGAAAAAGCGGCTGATGTTGACGGCAACGGATTAAAGCTTGCTGATGCAGTAAAAATTCAGCGTTATCTTGTGGGATATGATAACAACTCCTATCGTATCGGAGAAACAGTCTATGATAATTATGATGAGTATGAGTTACCCTTTGTTCCCGTGAATTAAAAATGAAAAACTTCCGAATTTATAGTAAATTCGGAAGTTTTTTGATTCAGAAAAATTTGTAAAGACCAAATGCTAAAAGCACGTTACGGTATATTTTTCTTTTTATACAAATTATATGTATGAACAGTACCTTCAAATTCAAATTCTTGTGTATCAGCACATATATAATGCTTTAGATTAGTAGGCTTTATATCATCTTTTGTTACTATATAGTCAACTAATCCGTTTGATACGTAGTAATTTTGAGTATTGCCAATCTCTTCATATGGAAGATTTAACCCGCAAAAGAACCTGCAATTAGGCACGATACCACTGACCGTGTAAAAACCACCATCTAAAAATCCGTAATTCAGCAAGGTGGGATTTTTGCTTTGTGAAATTATTTTATTAAATTTATATTGAGGCATATCACTTTGTTTGTATTTTAATAAATAAATGTTGCTGCTCATCATAAACATTGCCACAAAAATTATTAAATATCCCGATAATATGCAGATTTTTTTTGAAAGCGGAAAATTCATTTTTATTGATTTGTTTTTTAACGTCTTTAAAATCGGTATTAATCCCATATAGATAAAAGCTATACCAAAAGGGATAAACAATGAAAATATAAAAGAATAATACGAAATTTCTCTTCCACCTATATATATGAAAACGAAAGAAAAGAAGAATGTTATAACGCTTAACAGAAAGACTTTTTTATTGATATAATAAACTCCAAAGAAACCCAGTAAAATTACAATTACACCAATCTTAAAGCTGTTAGTAAATATTTTTAAGCCTGTAAATATATTATTAATGATTTTAACAATAATACCAGAGTTGTTTCCGACCGAATACATAAATATATTATCGTAAAAATACACTGTAAATAAATCAGACACTGCATTATTCATAATAAAATAAATAAATATTGGTATGCTTACAAAAGAAATCCCTGCAATTAATGAAAACAGGGATTTAATCAGATGAGAAAATTTACGGTTTACCAGATAATGAATAAGGAAAAACAATCCGAAGCCAAAATAGAAACCAAGCATTGTAAATTTAATCCAGAGTACCATACCTGAACTAACTCCGATTATAAACCATTTGACAGGGGTCAGTTCTTTTTTTTGTATGATTGCATCGATTCCAAAATAATAAGGTAATATTATAATGGGAATACAGAGTTCTTCAGCGGAGCCGCCGTGCGACATGGCAGGAGCACTGCAAATAAACGCAGCAGCAATCGGAATTAAATAAATAATTTTTTCATCACAAATTAAAAGTAATATTTTATATGTAATTATCAAAAAAGAAAAAAATGATGCTATTTCAACAATATATGCACCTAAAAAGGTATCAGATGAAATATAGTATATAATCGAGTACAAAAAGTACAATAAAGGTCCCTTTTGTTCAAAGATATCCTTATACATTATTCTTCCGTTTGCTACAGATTTTCCTACAGTAAAAAAGCAGTTTATGTCAACCCAGTCATTGAACGGATATATTGGAGATGATTTTGAACATATTGTTATGCAGACAACAGATGCAGACAATAATATTATAATAGCCTTAACAGACAGTTTTTTGTTTTTGTCAGGTATTGTTTGTGGCTTATACTTATAGTCATTTGCAAAGTTTCTAAGAGTATCGAGTACCATATTAATAGTCAGGAAACAGCCGACAGATAAAATTAAAGTGATAACCAAGAGAGCAATAGTTTTAATTATGATATTATTGCCCAAAATTTCAGTAAATTTGCTTGACGGAAACCATATACTGAAAAAGTTTATTGCCAGAAGTGCCGAAACAATAGATGAAATGATATACAACAGCTTATCTTTTTTATTATAAAAAAGATAAGCTGTTTTTGAAGATAATTTTTCAAAGCATAATACCACAAAAACAAATGCAGATAAAATAATATTAAGAATAATACTGCTTTTTGCCGGTGCAAAATTTATTAGGAAAAAAGAAAAAAATGAAAAAATAAGGATTGTATGACGTTTTGCCATTTATAATTCCTCCGAAAATAAATTGACTGTTTACGATACCCAAAACGTAAAGAATTAAACGTTGAGATTGCGTTATTCGGGTTTGCAGCCCGTATCGCAAACTTTTGTTATACATACATCGTAATAGATTTTTTTCAGGTTATTTGCGGCAGCCCCTGTCCGTTCATAGTCTGAAAAGAAGCCGTATACTGTAGGGCCGCTTCCGCTCATAACAGATTTGATACAGCCATATTGGTTCATAATATTCTTTATTTTCTGAACATCTTCAAGATTGAGCAGATTATCAAAATCGTTATAGAGATTGTCAAAAAAGGCTGTTTCGTTTTCGTTTATAAGAGCGTCTATGAGAGCCTTGCTGTGTATATTTTCCGAAAACGGTCTGCTGTCGGATTTTTTGTAAGCTTCGGGGGTTGATACGTTTATCTGAGGTTTGCAGAGAAGAACAAAGTAATTATCAAGCTTAAAGTTATGTTCTATTTTTTTCAAATCCGTACCTGTTCCCGTTGCCAGCATTGTACCTCCGTAAAGACAGAAAGGAACATCTGCACCGACTTTAGCGGCAACTTCGGAAAGCTCGCCAGCAGAAAGCTTTGTATCATAAAGAATGTTCAAGGCAACAAGAACACCTGCACCGTCAGTACTTCCGCCTGCAAGACCTGCCTGAGAAGGGATATTCTTTTTTATTGTTATATCTACGTTGCAAAGTATACCGCACTTTTCTGCAAAAAGCTCAGCCGCTTTGTAAGCGGTATTTCTTTTATCGCAGGGGATATTTTCCTTGTCACAGAAGATATTTATTATATTTTGGCTTTTTTCCGAAACAGATTTTTTCTCAACAGTTATTTCATCATACAGACCTACCGACTGCATAACCATATCAACTGTATGATAGCCGTTGGAAAGCTTGCCTGTTATATCGAGTGTAAGGTTTATCTTTGCAGGAGCAAGAATTTTTATTGTTGAAGAATTATTTTTCACTTATTTTTTACCCTCTTTAATTTCTTTGATAAAGCTTTCGACTCTGTTAAGAGCCTCTTTTATGTGCTTGACTGAAAATGAGTATGAAACTCTGATAAATCCTTCGCCGCTGTCACCGAAAGCATTACCGGGAACTACGGCTACGCTTTTAGACCTTAAAAGTCTTGTGCAGAATTCCTCAGAGCTTAATCCCGTGCTTTTGATACAGGGGAACGCATAGAAAGCACCCTCGGGTTCAAAGCAGCTCAGACCCATTTCTCTGAAGCGTCTTACAACGAGCCTTCTTCTCATATCGTATTCGTCACGCATTTTTTCAATATCCTTATCGCCGTTTTTCAAGGCTTCTATAGCGGCATACTGTGCGGTAGTGGGGGCACTCATAATTGCAAACTGGTGAAGCTTTACCATAGCGTCTGTTACGGGCTTAGGAGCAAGTGAATATCCTAAACGCCAGCCTGTCATTGAATATGATTTTGAAAATCCGCTTACAACTACGGTTCTTTCTTTCATACCATCTATTGATGCAAAAGAGATATGTTTTTTATTGTTATATGTAAGTTCTGCGTATATTTCGTCTGAAATTACGAAGAGATTATATTTAAGGACAATTTCTGCAATTTTTTCAAGCTCTTCCTTTTCCATTATAGCTCCTGTAGGATTGTTGGGGTAGGGAAGAACGAGAAGCTTTGATTTTGGTGTAACAGCCTTTTCGAGAAGCTCAGGTATAAGCTTAAAATTGTCCTCTTCTCTTGTTTCAACAACTACGGGAATACCATCAGCCATACGTACAAGAGGGTCATAGCATACAAATGACGGCTGAGGTATAAGAACCTCGTCACCCTCGTTTATAAGGCAACGCATAGCAAGGTCTATTGCCTCAGAGCCGCCAACGGTAACGATACACTCGTCATTTCCGTTATAGCTTACGTTATACTTTCTCAGAAAGAAGCTGCATATTTCATGTCTGAGTGTAGTAAGACCTTTGTTGGAGGTATATTTTGTATTTCCCTTTTGTAAAGATACAATTCCTGCTTCTCTTACGTGCCAAGGGGTATTGAAATCAGGTTCGCCGATACTTAAAGATATAACGTTATCCATTTCGCTTGCAATATCGAAGAATTTTCTTATACCTGATGGTTTTATCTGTTTGATTTTATCGTTTATTATGCTGTTGTAGTCAATCACAATATAATACTCCTTTTATCTTCCTGATCTTCCTCATCGAATATGATTATACCGCTCTCCTTATAGGTTCTGAGCTGGAAATGAGTATTTGTGGCAAGTACGCCGTCAAGCGTTGAAAGTCTTTTGGCAACAAACATAGCTATTTCAGTAACGTTTTCGCCGTTTACCCTTACCATCAGGTCGAAAGAGCCTGCCATAAGATAGACGTTTTCTACTTCTTCAAAAGCCATAACCTGCTTTGCTATTTCGTCAAAGCCTGTATCTTTTTTTGGGGTTACTTTTAATTCGATAAATGCGGTTGCACCTGCATCTTTAACCTTGTCGTAGTCGATAACTGCTCTGTAGCCTCTTATTATGCCGTCCTGCTCATACTGTTTTATCTGCTTTTCGACATAATCTTCGGGTTCGTTAATCATCACTGCAATTTCTGAGTAAGAAAGATTGCTGTTTTCCTTTAAAATATTCAAAATCTTATCCATTTTCAGTTTCACTCCTTATTTTACTGAGTTTAAGGGCGTTGCCCTTAAAAATCCCACCAAAGGCTCAGCCTTTGGAAACCGCAAGCCTTTAAAAAGGCTTGACCTAAACTTTATGGCTTAAAAAAATTTGATTAATCTATATAAAAAACTCTGCCGTCTTTTCTTGCAGGCGGTTCGGGGAGTTCGCAGTCGGGATAACCTATAACGCAGTGACCTATGCCTTCATAGTCGCCGTTTATGCCCAAATCAGCGAGAAGCTTTTTATATTCATCTGTTTCAAATTCCTGCTTTGCCCTGTGTATCCAGCAGCTTCCAATTCCGAGAGTATATGCCGCAAGCATCATATTTCCCATAACAAGACTGCCGTCATAAATTCCTGTAGGCCAGTTTTTATCGGCAAGAACTATCAGAACAACAGGAGCATTATAGAACGGGTCAAAGCCCTCAGCCCAGCCGCCTATCTTACGGTTTGCATCTGAAAGTTTATCTCTGAGTTCCTTGTTTGTTACGGCTATGGTTATAACAGCCTGCTGATTTTTTCCGCTTGCCGCATACAAGCCCGCTTTTATAATTTCGTCTATATCCGCCTTGGGTATCATATCGCTTTTGAATTTGCGTATACTTCTTCTTTCAATCATAGCTTTTATTACATCGTTCATTTTTATACCAGCCTTTCTTTGAGTATGCGTTAATACACATACATTATATACTAAAAACATCAAACTGTCTATAACAGGTTGAATAACAATTTGGTTTGTGTTAAAATTTTATATCATAAACTATAAATGAGCAAATCTAAAAATTGCACAAAAATAAATAAAGACAACGGCTCCAAAATGAGTTACAATGG
>ONBJ01000072.1 GCA_900316025.1 uncultured Eubacteriales bacterium | reverse complement strand
AGCTTGTTTATATACCTTATCTGCTCTATGGAGTTCATTATACTTTATCATACACTTTTTACTTTGAGGATAGGTAGACGAGGAATATTATACGCTTACTTTGAATCTTTCCCAAAGCTTGAAACCTCAAATTTTTAAATCAGCGTCTTCTACAAAGAAACAAAAAAATTTTTACATTAGTTTTATGCAACATCATAAACAATCTCCAGAACCGTTCACGATGTATTGATATACTAACTTACATAAATACAGAGCAGTAAAGAAAATATTATCTTTTTCCTTACTGCTCTGATTACTATAATAATGAGTTTAATATTCTTCTGCTAAAAGCATGGTCACATGGTCAATATCATCGATGATATACACTTTAGTGTCAATAGTTTTGTCAATCGGTATAATATAATTTATACATCTTTCAGGGTTTTCCTGTTCCTGCATAATGTTCAACAGCATATTTTCATTTTCTCCGAATGTTTTCAGTGTGAATACCTGAAGATAGTCCAGTTTTCCGTTTGTTTTCTTACGCATGATATCTATCCCTGAAAACATCAGTATCTGTACTGTAGACGGTAAAATTTCTGCTATGCCTTTTGTGATGTATCTTTCTCCGTTAAACTGATATTCCATATCGTTATCACCTCAATAATAATACTCTTTGATGTATTTCTGCATTCCATCAACACATTCACGGAACAACTCTTTGTCATTCAACATCATCTCAATTTCTTCATCGTCATATCCCATCTCGTACAGCACTGACAATTCGTCTTCTGAAATGCCCAACATATTACAGTAATCGTACAGATAGCCTTCTCTTTCTGCCGTTCTTTCAAAGTAATCGTAATCCCAGTCATAGAAATTCATGTAGCCGTCATAATCTATTTCAAACTGACTTTTCTCCAATTTTCCACAACGGTCAATCCTGATGATTTCATTTTCCTGAACTTTGATAAAATCAAACGGTTCTTTTTCCAGAGAACTGCCTGTCAAAGCGGATTTCATAATGGTGTTGGTTGAAGTGTACACATACAAGCCAAGATGCCTGTAATGGATTAAGCATAACGGATTGTCACCTTTAACCAAATACAAGGTGTTATCATTGTTAAGAATGGTGAATACAAATGTTCCGTGTACTGTTTTTGCCATTTGAGTAAGTGTCTCAAAATTCAGATTACCGTACTTCTCCAGTAACTGCACCGCAACATAGCTATCTGTTTGAATGTGGGTGTTCGGCAACCTTTCTGTTGTTTTCAATATGTTGTCATTATGCAACACGCCGTTATGACACAGTGCAAAAGTTCTATTGCTGACTTTTCCTGAAAACGGGTGATTGTTGTAATTATGCTTTGCGTCACCCTGTGTGGTCATTCGGGTATGACCTGTCAGCATAACTGTATCTGACGGAAAATAGAACTTCATCTTTGTTGCCTGCTTTGGTCTTTTGTAGATTACTGTTTTACCGTTTCTGATATAAGCAATTCCAGTTGCGTCCTTGCCTCTGACTTCTGATTCCTCTGACAGCTTTTTTACCAATATTTTCAACTGCTTTCCACTCACTTTGTTCTGATAACTCACAAATCCAAATATCGCACACATTTATATTTCCTCCTCATTTTCAAACGGTTCATTGACATACAGCCTTTTTTCTTTGAGATATTTAATCAGTTCTCTGTTTTCTGAACAGATACCCATAACAAAATCATTCCATGACTGTTTACGGATTTCATCATCATTCAGATACATTGCGTTTTCACAGACAGCATCCACAAGCTCCAAAGTTGCCATAAAGGTATTCCAACGGAGTGTTCCTTTGAATATGCGTATCTCTATCGTGTCAAAATTAGTAATATTCACGCATTTGTACCTGTCCACATGACCTTTTTTCGCTTTTTCCAGAATATTTTTCGGCTTTTCGTCATAACCGTATCTTGATGCCCATCTTCCCAATGCGTATTCACTGCGTCTTGAAAATCGGAACAGTTCATTCCAGTGACTTTCAAAGAAGAACATAATCCTGCTGATGACTTCTTCCTGCTGTTCATAGGTTTCTCCCAACTGTTCTCTGCCGATATGTACATGAAGTCCGCAAGTACCGGTATTATGAGAACGGTAGTACATATTCTTTGCTTCTTGCATTACCTCTTTCCAGTGAAAACAGTCCTTATGATATTTCAACGAACATGGGTGACTTACCAGCTCCATACCCTCGTCCAATGAACCATCGTACTTGATATACATAACATCGTCACCAGAGTTGGCGATATTGTAGAGAATTTCAGCATTGTCATCATCTTTTCCCCCTTCGTCTATCTCCAGTTCCACTCCGTAATATCTGACATTCTTTTCATCTGAACAACGGTAAAATCTCGGTGACGGTTTGTAGGAATACTCATTGATGTAATTCTCTCCGTTATAGTCACTGTCACAGTCATAACAGTATGGTTCACCGTTATTCCAGTAAGTGTCCTCACGGTGTATTATGCAGTCACAACCGTGACAGTGATAATAGTCTTCGTCATAACAATCTCTGCACAGACAGGTTGTATCATCGCCGTAATTGTTGCTGTACAGAAATCTTTCCTCACAACCTGCACACGAAAAAGTGTGGGTATCATAACAGTTCCGACAGAAATATTCGTCTTCTACTTCATAAATATCCTCTTCTTCTCTCAGTTCACAACCGCATATGTTACATAAAATAATTTCTTCCATGGTGATTCTCCTTTTCTTTGCAATAGAAAAGACCGTTGGCAAAATGCCAACGGTCAATTTTTTTCTGTATTGATTTATGCTGATTTGTTTTTTGTCTTTTTCAGACTGTTGATTGCTCTGCCAAGCATTTCGGGTGTCATTTCTTCCACAGTATTTACTCCATATCTTGACAATACCGTATTCAACAAAATTCCTGTTCTTTGCAATTCACTGTTGAACTCATAAAACTGTGACTGCTCTGTATTCTTTGATGAGAAATTTTGAAAAGTTGAATAAATCATTTCTCCCGTACTTTTGTTGATAATAGATAAATCTCTGATTTCACGGTCTTCACTGTACGCTATTTCACCAACACCGAACTTATCATAACAGATGTACTTGTCATTCTTTTTCTGAACGTTGCAACGCTTGGCTGATATCCAGATAAACGGTGCGGAATATAATTCTCTGCCTATTCCTACTGACACACAAGCTCTCTTGAAACTGTCTGACGCTTGTCCTTTTTCTTTTTCGGTATAGCTTACTGTTCCGACATCCTGCTTAGCTATCCACGACTGTTTTTCCTTATCCCATATCTCTACCGTACAGTACAGATTGCCGTCTATACTTTGATGTGTTCTTTTCCAGCCAAAACAACCGAAAGTTTCATCAAGGATTTTCATATCTGCTCTTGCGTCCTTGTACAGCAACAGTGAAAGCCCTTTGTCGTTGATAGTTCCTATGCGACATTCAATTTCCTCTGCTCTTAACAGCCTTATGTTGATACTCCCCACTTTGTTCCCTCCTGACTGATGTTAAATCTTCTGTAACAGGACTGCATAACATACTTGCTGTAAAGTTCGGGATTTTCCGCCTTGAACTTTGTCTGATTGAACCTTGTGGAGTTAATCTGCTTCCACGAGATTTTATAATCTCCTGCCACACCTATTTCATTCTCTTTCAACGAGTTTTTGATACGGTTACACACCATTTCTTTTTCTGTGGAAAGTTTGTCTATACTGTCAGAAATAAGGCTGTACTTTTCACACATCAAAATGATTTCACTTGGAAGTATCACCGTTTTCCCATTGGACATACAGTATCTTTGGTTAAGATAATCGCTTGTAATGGACAAGCCATCAAGCAAAGGCTCAACTCCGCCAATGACATTTACTTCCCAGAATTGTTTTTCCATAGCAATAATATCCGCTATCATTTTATCGTCACGCTCAATGATACGATACTCAAAATGATTACCACCGATAATCACTGCAATGTATGTTCTGATTGCTCCCGTTACAGCCATATAGTGCTGTATTTGTAACAGATACTCCTGAGGTATGCCGTTCTTCCACTCATCAGACTTATATGCTGAAGCTGTCTTGGCTTCAAACAGACAGAACTCACCGTTGATACGGATTACTCCGTCCAGATTTGCCAGCGTGAACTCTCCCCCACCTGCAGAGGTGGGGGCTTCGTAAGAAGATTGGTATTTAAGTTTCCACCTGAAATCAGGCAACCCTTATTCTTACAGGCGTGTCCACTTCGCCACTACCGTATAGGACTGTTAAGTCCACAACGCTACTTTTTCTTAAAATATTCAATGCACCATTGACATCTGCGTTAAGCAATATTCCGTCAGCAGTTTTGTACAATCCTCTTCGTATGCGTGTTCCACTGAATTTATAGGGCTGCGGATTGTTTGCATTATAGACAGGAATATTATCCCTATCCCAGAAAGATGCTTGTGAAGTATAGCTTTCTTCCTGCTTTACAAAAACAATTCCGTTCAGTTCACAAAGATATTCCAGTTTGGAACGCAGTTTACCATACGGAATATTGACAAAATTCTGATTGTTACGCTTGTTCATGTCAGAATTACGCTGAAATGTTTCATTATATCCGATTACAAGCGTTCCAATATCATGAGCAATACAATAATCAATGATTTTTCTTGCAGTTTTGCTCATATAGTCATTGACTTGTCTGTTCCTTTTATCAGCTAAGATTTTCTGACGGTTTGTTGTTCTTCTTTTATCACCCTGTCTGTCTTTGATACCTTGCAGCCGTGCATTTTCTTTGTTGAACCATTGATTGACAGCCTTCAATTTTCTGCCGTCAATAATGAGGCTTCTGCCCTGATTGGATACAGCAGTTAAAAGATTATTCACACCTAAATCCAAAGCAAGTGCATTGTTTTTGTTAAGATTTCTTTGAATACATTCAGCTTCGTAAGTATACTGAATTTCAAAGAACCTTGCTCCTGATTTTGGAATGATTCTGATTTCCTTGATATGCTTGTCAGCAAGTATCGGCGGCATTTTGATTTCAACAAGCTTGTGTGTTTTCTTGAATGTATTGGAATACGGCAGAATCAGCTTATTTCCGTTCAGCCTGACAAATCCTATCACGAGTGTTGTGAATCCGTCTTTTGGAAGATAATGCGGTAATTTACAGTCTCTGAAAGAATATTTGCCTTTTTTCGCAAGTTTCAGCAGTCCGAAAAAGCTTTTGAATGAACCGTCTACTTCTTTCAAAATCTGCTGTGCCATATTGGAGTTGAGCATTTTGTAATTGGGACTGTCTTTCAGCAATGCGTAATTCTTTTCGTATTTCAGATATTCTCCCTCTGTGAAGTAATACTGACGGACATTGTAGATTGCTTCATTGGCAAGATTTTTTGCTGTATGGCACAATTCTCTCAAAATGCTGTATTCTTCCTTTGACAGATGTTTCGCTTGTTGCTTTACCGTTAGATACATAGTTTTTCTCCTTCCTTTTATAGCAATGCAATAAAATAGCACAACGCAATAAAAAGTGATATAATGGAGGAAGATAATAAAGAAGAGGTGTAGAAAATGTTAAGTGAAGACA
>ONBJ01000002.1 GCA_900316025.1 uncultured Eubacteriales bacterium | reverse complement strand
GTACAGGAAAGTAACAGGTGCAGAAATACTTGCCGCATTGAGTGCAGGAGGAACGAACAATCCGGCTGCGAGCGACAATACAGGTTATTTGTATACATTCTCAAAGCTTCCGCTGACAGATGTAAACGGTAATTACTACACTTATTGGGTTGAAGAATCTGACGGGGCTCAGACAGGAAACAACGATAAGGTATACACAATGTACAGTGACGGCAGCATTATTCAGTCCTCAAGGATTGAAAAGCCCGATACCATACCCGATGAGCATACAATTCCCCTGACAGATGAGGACAGGAATGCTTCCAAGCATACCTACGTTCAGAACATTTTTAAAGCGAAGAAAATCGACATCAACAAATACTGGCTGGACGGCAACAATGAGGACGGTCTGCGTCCCGATGATTTGTCCGTTGTAATATACGAGAAGCTGCCGATTGTAAATAATCAGGGTGTAAATAATCAGGTAGTTTTCTGGCGGACGCTCAGCAAGGAAAGCTCTGTCGGAGAAATTGGATGGCATATGGAGGCGGCTCTTGCAAAGTATTACTTCAACGGAGCTGTTGCAGAGGAAAATATTCAGTACTGTATCAACGAAACCGTTGAAGAAGGTTATACGCTTATCGACACGGCAGGCACATACGGAGGCGGTAACAATCCGAACACATATGTTGTTCCGGGTTATGTAGGCGAAACCTACGTTCCTGTAAGTGATACGTCATACCGTTCCATTGGAAGCAGTACGTTTGACAGTCTTAATCTGACAAACTACAAAATGCCGCAGAAGGGTCAGCTTACGCTGCATAAAAATTTCGATGCAAATGACAACAGCTTCAAGGCAGACACACGTCCGAATAACCTATATTTCAAACTTACATATGCAAACGGTGATGTCTTTACCGACTACAGCGACCGCAAAGTTACTGTCAAGGTCGGAAACAACACCGTAACCCCCTCAGCCGAGGGCGTGATTACCGTACCAAGAAACAACACCGACTACACATATCCCGATGTTACCGTATCGGGACTGCCTCTCGGAAGTTCGGACGGAGATGTGCAGACAAACGGTACTTACACTCTTAATTACTATAAATTTGTCGAGTGTGCGTCCGATGGCAGTGAAGTTCCTGAAACATTTCCGTACACGTGGTCAGGCGGCAATGCCGTCGGTCTGTGGAATGTTTCGACAGACTTCAAAGAAAACTATACCGTTACAAATACTCTGAAAACCGAGAACCATACGGTGAAAAAGAAATGGAATAATGATGACAACAACGAAAATCCGAATTATTACAGCACAAGAACTGATTCATTCCGAGTTACCCTCCAGCGTACCACGACAGAAAATCCGCAGTCAGACTCAGACTGGACAACGGTTTATTCTAATGTTGAGCTTCAGACAAATAAAAACAGCCGTGATACCTATGATGATTATTCATCGGATAGTCATTTCCGCAATTTGCCTAAGTATGACAGCAACGGAAACAAATATTATTACAGGGTTATTGAAACATATATCGGCCCTGAGCAGGATAATTATAAAACGGATAAAACATATACTGATGAAAATGGTATACAATATCCTGCATCAAATGTTTACTATGTGGATTATGACGACAGCCAGACAGATACACAGACTGTAATTGATAACTATCTTATCCGAAAAACGAATTATCAGAATTTCAGAGCAGAGAAAATATGGAGTGACAACAGCAATCAGGATGGAAAAAGACAGCCTGTTTCGGTTACTTTGAAGCAGTATATAAAGAAAACTGTAAACGGTACTGTTCAGGAGCAGGTCAAAAACACTCTTACGGTTGAACTCAACGAAACGAACAACTGGTTCTACGAATGGACGAATTATCCCCGAAATGACGAGGAAGGAAATCTGTATTATTATGATGTAATATGAAACTCCGATTAACGGATATAATGAAAATTCCGTTCATTCTTTAAGTACCGATGGATTTGGTGAGAACTCATTTGAAAAAAGAGAAATCACCAACACACACACTCAGGAAGTCCGTTCTCTCAGTGTTGACAAGAAGTGGACAAACGAAACAGAAGCGGACAAATATCTTCGTCCCGAAAGTATAGAGTTTATTCTGTGCTGTCAGTACAAGGCATATAAATATGTTTCGGAAGACCCTGTCACCCATGTACAGACGGATTTAACAACCGATGCCGAAAAGCTGGCGGCTAAGAATGCAGGAACTCTGAAATTTGTTGAGGATACTTCAAAGTCATATGACGGGCCTGTCAATTATGACGGCGATTCTGCTGCGGAGCTTCTTGCATATTATCCCGATACCGCACTGAATACAGCATATGACCCGAATAATCCTGACAGCAGCAGGTATAACTACTCAATAACCCTCCAGCCCTCCGACAAGAGGAATGACAGTCAATGGAAGAATGCCGTAAGATTTGACAATCTTCCTGTTTATATCAATACCTGCGGTGATGCACGTTGGAACGGCAAGGAATATGCCGTCCGATATTACGTCAAGGAAGCACAGCCGACACTTCAGGCAGGACAGGAAAATCCCTATGTTTACGGTGCAGCCGACGGAGCAGCTATTCCGCATAGTGAAGCAGGGGAGGGAACATCTCCCGATACAGCACTTGTCGGAAGCAATCAGAAGGTTACGGCTGTCAATGAGCTGAAAACCCGAAATATAACCGTTACCAAACGATGGAACGATAACGGTTACGGCAGTAGTCTTCACTATGATATTGATTTTACCCTTACGAGTACGGGCAACGCTTCGGGATTTGAGTATTCAAAAACCGAAACTCTCAGAAAAGATGCGGTTGATTCAAACGGACAGCCGATTATGACCGTCAGATTTATGAATCTTCCCGAATATGACAAGAACGGAGCTGTTCTGCACTATACCGTTACGGAAACCGTTCACGGCGGCTCGGGAGCAACCGCAGTTAATAGTTAATATGCACGGCTATGAGCAGGAAATCACAGATACAACCTATGAACGTGGCATACTTACAGGATATACAATAACAAACACACTTCCCGTTATCCGTTTTAAAGCCGACAAGGTATGGAACGACAACAACAATCAGGACGGTAAGCGTCCCGAAAAGCTGAACCTTACGCTGAGCGGAAGTGCTGCAGGTCATACGGATATTTCCGTAGTAAGATATGATACATCAGACGCACACGAAGACGACAGTGCATTATGGAATGTTGACTATGATGTACAGCCTATGTACAACAGCAGCAACGTAATGTATTCATACCGTGTTACGGAAGAAGCCGACGGAACGCAGACGCTTGCATCACGCAGCTATATACGTTATGTTGATGCTGACGGAAGTCCTGGTTATACCGATAAGAACAACTATTTCATTTCCGATACAGACACGGATATGAATGTAATTACAACCGAAACGGTATCGGGAATTACTGTAAAAACCTTCCATTTCAAAAACCGTTACACTCCTGCGAAGGATAAGCTTAAGATTGTCAAGAGCTGGCAGGATACGGTTGACGGAAAGGACTTTTCAGACTGGACACGTCCTCCGACGGTGGAGGTAAGCCTGTATTGTAAGTATAACAACCAAACGGTAAATCTGGCGGATACTTCGGTAAATGACTCCGTAAAATCGCTTTTCCCGAATGGCTACGCATTTACAAAAACGATAAGCGGAAACGCATGGACTGAAACGTTCAGCGATTTGCCTCTGCACGTCAATCCGACAGGAACGGAAGTTTTCAACGGAGAGTCATACACGATAACTTATTATGTCGAAGAAGTTCCGATGAACGGCTACACAACATCATATTCACCCGCAAACGGCACCGCTCTGAACGGTACGGCGGCAGATGATGTGCTGACAGTATCCAATACGCTGAAAACAAAGAAGTTCTGGGTTAAAAAGGTATGGGACGATAACGGTTACAACGTAGGACAGCAGAACTCCGCCGCAAATCATTATGATGTTCATTTAAATATCGAAAACACTAACAGCGGTGTGACGTATTCCGAAGGAAAAACAATAGCTTTGAACAATACGTCCTCAGATACCGTATCATTTACAGTACCGCAGTATACGGCAGGCGGAGATGAAGCAACCTACAGTGTTACGGAGCTTTCTTCCGACCGTAAATACGGCTATGTAACCTCATACAGCAGCGACCATGATTTCAATGCGGTTGATTTGACAGACAATACCGCACAGAATCCGATAATTGTTACGAACAAACTCCCTCTTACTGAGGTTACGGTCAATAAGCAGTGGGAGGATAATGACAATGCCTATGCACTTCGCCCCGACAATATCAGAATAAAGCTTCAACGCAGAACCGTGAGCAATAACGGTGTGCCGTGGACTTCGGCAGATGTCGGCTGGAGTGATTACAATGCTTCCGTCAGCGGAAGCGGCAGTTCATGGTCTTATACCTTCCCTGAGCTTCCAAAATTCGATGTAAATAACATTGAGTACGAATACAGGTCAGTTGAAACAAAGGTAAATGCCTATGATACCGAATATATGTCAGCGGAGGATACCTACAGCTCCGATGTTGTGACAAAGCAGGATAACGACAGCAACTCTGACAGCACGATTTCTTTCTCGATAAGAAACACGCTGATTCAGAAGCAGATAAGGCTTGAAAAGGTATGGGACGATAACGGCTGTCCGAACGCTTCCGACCTGCATTATCCCGTTACTTTCACAGTGAAGAAGCCGAACGGACTGACGGATTTTGATTTCAGTGATACAGATGTCAGCATAAATGCCGATACTTCGTGGCAGACAAGCAGAACCGTTCCTGTCTATGATATGGACGGAAATCCTATACGCTACACTGTAACCGAGCAAAAGACCGCTCATCATTACGGCTATCAGCAGAAAGGAACAACTGTTGTTACTCAGAACGGAGTTCACAGCGGCGACAGCAATTACTATGACTCCTACACAATCACCAACGAGCTTCCTCTTACTGACGTAAAGGCGGTCAAGCACTGGGCAGGAAATCTTGAAATGTATCCTAATGCAGATGCGGTTGTAAATGTCAGCCTTACACGTTCTTCAGACGGAACGGAGGATTCGGCATTCAACAGTGATTCAGCCAACGAAAAGCAGATTACATATGCAGGCGGACAAAACGATTCCGTCACATATGACAAGCTTCTTATCTACGATTTTGATAATAATCCGTATACCTACACCATAACCGAACAGACGGTAACAGGCTATGGAACTTCATATGACAGGCAAAGCATATTGTCTACCGAAACAGGTGTGTCAGACAGAACGGTAACCATAACGAACACTCCGCTGAAAGGCAGTGCTGATTTTGTCAAGTATGACCTTTCCGATTTGGAAAAGCATGGTACTGATGACCGCTTCACGCTGAAAACACTCCCGAACGCTGAATTTGAGCTTTACAGGGAATTTGAAGGCAAGGCAGACAAGAAGCTTTACGCAGTACGAACCTCTCAGGGAACAAACGGCAGCTACGTCATAGCGGAGCAAAGCACGGCAGGTTCTACAGATACCTTTATTTCAGGTTCTGACGGAGTTATAGCTGTTTCAAATCTTGAACCGAACAGGTACTATCTCAAGGAAAAAACAGCACCTACAGGTTATCAGCTCAATCCGTCAAAATTCTTCTTTACCGTCGGCGTAAATGCACAAAACGAAATCGAGGTAACATACAGCGAGAAAAGTATTGAAAATACAAACGGTCAGCTTTTGTTCGATGGTGTTCCGCTTTCGGTAAATGATGCAGTTTCATCTCTTGCAGACCTTACGCAGATGGTTTCGGACAGCACAGCAGGTTCGGTTCACGGAATACCGAATGAGGAAAATATGAGCCACCTGACGCTGACAAAGGTTGATGCAAACAATCAGAGTATAAAGCTTCCGAATGCTGAATATTATCTGCTCAGGCTTTATAACTATGAGTACAGGAAACCCGAAGCAGTCGGCAGCAGCAGGGAAGAGTACCTTGCAAATGCCCTTGATGAGCTTACCGAGGATTACAGTGCAGACAGTCATCTGTGGTACTACTGGGAAAAAGTCGGCAGCGATTATTATGTAACCGACTCAAACGGAAAAATTAACGTTGACGGTCATATGTTCGGAACATATGTATTCTACGAGGTAAAAGCCCCCGTAGGATATGAGAGAGATTTCACACATAACGCAACCACAGCCGCAACGGAAACACATACAAACGTAATAGGCCCCGTTGAGCTTGACACTGCAAATGCTTCCCACGGTACTGAGGTTCACAGCCTTACTCACCTTGAACCACGCAAAAAGGCAAAGATTAAGGTACTGAAAACCGATGAAAACGGAAATCCGCTGAGAGGTGCTTTGTTCAGGCTCTATAAAGAGGGAGATAACACTCCTCTTGCGGAGGTTACAACAGGATATGACGGACTTAACCTGACAGAAATAGTACTGGATTCCAGCCGTTACGAATGGAATCAGAAGTTCTGGTTCATTGAGGAAACAGCTCCGACAGGATATGCAGCCGACAACGGTTTAGATAGTAACAGGATAGAGTTTATTCTCACGCCTGAGCTTGCGGACGAGGCACTGCACATTGTCAGAGCAAGCGATATTCGTCTGAAAGGCAGGATAAATCTTACAAAGGTTTCCGCTTCAAGGACAACCACACATAATGCAGGCGATACGCTGAGCGGTGCGGTATTTGAGCTTTATACAATGAACGGCGAAAGACTGAGTATGTACAGACACGCAACAGATTTGACTAAATACAGAGTTGCATATGAAGATGATGACAGTTCGCTTGTTGCGGCGGCAGGATACAGATATTCGCCGACGGTGACAGAAGCGGTGACAGGCTCAGACGGAAAACTTCATATCGAAGGTATCGAATGGGGTGACTTCTATCTGAAAGAAACCGCTGCTCCCGAAGGCTTCAGCCTTCCTGCGGAGAATGACAGAAAGGTTATGTTCTCGGTAGGAAGAAACAACTGTGGAGATACACCTCAGGAGCTTGTTATGAAGAATGAGCCTGCTGCGGCAATGCTGAACATCGTCAAGCAGATTGACCAGTACAATGAAGCTGCATGGGGCAAGCCCGTATTCATCTTTAAAATACGGCAGACAGAGCGGTACGACTTTGCAAATGATACATTTGTAGCACTTGATTCGGCAGCTCAACGCACGGTAACGAAGATGATTTCGCCTACAACCGCTGTTGCAGGCGGAGGTTATGCAGACGAAACAGGAGCTTTCAACATAGAACCGGGTGCATATACTGTTACGGAAGTACGTGTGGCAAGGTATTCTGCGGCAGACGCATCTGTTACAATCGCAAATGACAGTGAACTTGTAACGGCGGTCAGCAATACAGAATATACGGCTTCTCTGCGTGTCAGACCCAACGGAATTGCCGTGGTTATGTTCTTTAACGAACTGGCTAATTATGAAAAATTCAGCCATACCGACAATATCAACAACAACTTCAACGGCTGTAAGGCGATTGAAGTTGAAGATAAATACGGAATGACGCTCGATACCAATATCGGAAATAATCTGTACAGTGTAGTAATTCCCAAATCGGAGCTTTATCCTGCGGCAATCAGGGGCGATGGCTCTTCTGAAGCGATTACGGGAGAAAATCTCAGCAATCTGGTAATCAGCAGTACAGAAACTGATATAAGAGTTACAGACAACGGTTCTTCCATTACCGTGACAGGTCGCAAAGAAGATGTTGCAGGCAGCATATACAAGCTGACAGCGGTATATAAAGGTATGTTTACAGATGAATTTGAACTTCATTTCTCATTTGCTCCGCTTTTCAGCAAGACCGAAAAAACCGTTGTTTTCCGAAACGATGTACACAACAGGTCGCACTTTGAGGACGGCAGCGAGAAAAACGGTGTTTATACGCTGCAGTTCATAATGGAGGAAACAACTTTCGGAATATCGACAACGCAGATTGTCAGAAAGATACTGCATAACGGAGTTCCGACAGGCAGGACAGACAGTACGGCATTCCCGACGCTGTATATAGATGATGATTTCAGCAGTCAGGTAGAATTTGACAACTGGTACTATTCCTATAATGACGGCACTGAGCATACAGGTACGTCAGACAGCACGGGACTGCTTGAGGTTATAAGAAATGCTCCCGATGGTTCGGAGATTACCGTAACAGCACGTCTGAAAAACAAATCATAGCGAAAGGAGCTGGTCACTATGGCAGGAAAACTGCAAAAAAAGCATTTTAAATCTCTGGCAGTTATTGCCTCAGTAACTGCTTTGGTAGTGATCAGCTCCACTATGGCTTTTTTCAGCTCAAACGACAACACGACAAATAAGTTTATCGGAACACGTTTTGATATTTCTCTTACCGAAACAAAATGGGACGCTGAACAGGCAAAAGAAGTTATCCCGGGTCAGGAACTTGATAAAAACCCGCAGATTACAAACAAAGAGCAGACAGAAGGCTATGTTTTTCTGAGGGTAACAGTTCCCTGTGATACGCAGATGGTAGATAACGATGACGGAACTCCGATGGATTCCGCACTGACAAATGTTCCGATGTATAAGTTTATGATAAGTGCAGGAACAAATCCCGAAACTTATTTGTCAGATACGGAGTTTTCGCCGAAGCAGAAGGTTCATTCTCACTGGAAGCTTATTGACGACAGCGGCAGTAATTACACATACTTTAATTCCGAAGAACAGCAGTTTGTGTATGTTTATGCCTATGCCGAGGGGGATACGCTTACTCCGCTCAGAAAGAACGAGATAACCGAGCCATTGTTTGATAAGCTCCGTCTTTGGAATTTCAACGAGCAGTTCGACCCCTTGAAAAGCCACAATGTACGTGTTGAAGCACTGGGAATACAGACTGATATTCCGGGCATTTCGGCAGGCAATATTTCCTATGTATGGGAGATTGTAAGTGGGGAGGCAGGAAACGCATGAGTAAACGCAGACTGCTGCTTGTGTTATTTGCAGCCGTAGCATGTGCCGTGCTTCTTGTAATAGGCGTTACAACGGCATATTTTACCGAGGTTGAAGTAAAAGACAACTATATAACAATCGGAAATGTAAGCATAGAACTGGACGAGGGAGCTTTTTCTCCTACAGAGCCGCATATTGTTGTGCCTGGCAGTGTTGTGGAAAAATCACCTAAGCTCATAAACAGCGGAAACAAGGACGAGTTTGTTTTTATGAAAGTAACCGTACCCAAAGGGAGCGTTACCCTGCTTTCTGAAAGCGGCAGCGATAGGGGCAGACCAAAGAGCAATCTGAACGGAGGTCAGCAGCTTTTCAGGCTTTCAGCCGAAGCAACAACACCTGATACAGTTCAGTCAGTTCCACAGGTCAGCGGCAAAGATATTGAATTTACCTATCATTCGGGTTCTGCAGAAGGAAATACCGTTGACGGCTGGCTTCTCCTTGAAACAAAAACCGATAATTCAGGTTACGATGAGTATATATTTGGCTACAACAAAAAACTTGAACCGAACGATGAAACAGTAACTCTGTTTGATGAGGTTCAGCTTAAAAGCTTTGTTGACCGTGAAAAAACAGGGGAAACAGAGATAGGCATTGTATGCTGCGGCATTCAGGCGGAATATCTGAAATCAGAAATTGCCGTTAATCTCACGGCAGAGCATCAGAGTCTGAGCGAGTTACAGGCTGTCTATACGATTGTTAAGAATAAAGCTAATGTATGAAAGGCGGACAGCAATGAAAAAAAGAATTAAAATTATCATTGTTGCCGCAGTAGTGATAATAGCGGCGACAACAGCGACAGTTCTTTTCGCCTACCTTCAAAGTATGGTTAATCAGCCCAACAAATTCAATATAGGAGAGGGCAATATAGCCGTGACGGAGGTATTCACAGAACCTGACAGTATGACTATGGGTGATTTTTTTGAAAAGGTTGTTGCCGTTAAGAATACAGGTGCTTCCAGTCAGTTTGCCAGAGTATATCTTGATTTTTCCGACTCCCGTGTAAAATCCGAAGCGAAGATTGTTTACACGAAAAACGGTATCAGACAGGAAAAAAGCTGGAATGATTTTCTTGCTGATTTGCCAGAAAACTGGGTGTACGTATCGGAAAACGATTTGGACGGAGCGTTGCTCGGCGGATACTTTTACTACAGTAAGGTACTTGCGAAGGGCAGTACAACTTCTCCGCTTATAAACGGCGTAATAACCGATTTTACTACCGCAGAGGGCGATACGAATGCTGACAATATCAGCAATTTTGATATAGTTGTCTACAGTGAGTGTGTACAGACAACCGAAATTGATTCCGATGGTACAGTATATACAAATAACGACTGGAGAAGTGCGTGGAACAGTTTCCTCGCTTTATCACAATAAACAAAGAAGCCGGCTCTTATTTTGAGCTGGCTTCTTTGTTGTTTTCAGATTTAAAGATTATATTCTACAGCCTAAATCGGATTTTGTTCCGTCAAAGCTTTACGCTTTTACTATATAATAGCAAAGGCTCGGAAAACACTATCAAATCCCGAGCCTTCGCTGTTTTAGGTCAGACTTTTTGCCTGACTACTGAAGAATTTAGGTGTGAGCTTGATAATAGAAAAGGCTGTTTGATTTTTTCAGGATAAATTTTCCGTTTTTACCTGTTTTATTGTCAAATAATAACTGCTTCATACTCTGATTACAGGCATAGCTGCGGCGACTTTGCCTGTAATCACAAGTATTATGCTTCGTATATATACTTTCCAAACCGATGTCAGCATTCTCTGTTACCCTGTTTTTGCCGCAAGACTGAGTTCAGACTGTTTTCACTTTATTTTCAGTCATAGTTTTTCAGGCTTTGACGCTGACACCCTCTTTATATGGTGTATTTTCTATGATTATGTTGAATTCAAAATACAATATTTATCTTTCTTTAAGTTTATAATAACCTATACTGCGTTCAAAAACGTTACAATAAATAATATTCTTTTAAAAAAGGGAGTTTTCACCAAATGATCGGCTGATTTTTTATGCACATATATTTATTTTGACTTTAATTTTTGGCTGACTTTTACGTCACAGCACAGAAGCTGCGGCGATTGCAGCCGTCAAAAGCGTTCCGCTTTTGACAAATTTCAAGGTATACCTTGAAATTTCGTTTCGGACAAATGTCCGAAACGGGCTGCAATCGCCGAAAAATCAGCACAGATCATAGATTATTGAAAAAGAAAAAACTCGGAAATCTGTTCAATTTCCGAGTTCGTAAAATTACTGAAATTTATGATTTAAGATTTCTGAAATACAGATTTCCTGCTGTTATTTCAGCCCAGTTATACTGCGTCATATATTCTCCCCTGTAGGCATTGACTGCTGCCATATCGCCCTCAAGCATTCTGTAGTAGTCGCAGTCAATCATATCCTTTCTGAGGGATATAAAGCCGCTTTTACGTATGAGAATATCTCCCATTCCTATCTTTTCAAATGTATTTTTTAGGTCAAAGACGAGATTTCTTAATCTTGTCTTTGCTGCAGAAACATCGCTTTCGTCCTCCCAGAGTACAGATATAATTTCCTCAGCCGTACAGCCTCTGCATTCCCTGTCTATGAGAAAAGCCAGAAGTTCACGTGTCTGTTTTCTTGCAAACGTAAGCGGTTCGCCCTTCCAGAATACCCCGAAGTTGCCGAAGCATCTCACCTGAAACTTTGATACCCGCTCCTGCAGGATACCTGAAATATTTTCAAGCTCCTCACGCACCCTGTCCACATCTATAGGTTTAAGTATATATCCGTGGGCGTGAATCCGATATGCCTCCACAGCGTACTCAGAATGTCCCGTAACAAAAATAACTGCCGAATCGGGACTTACCTTTTTAAGTTCCACCGCAAAGTCAAGACCGCTTATACCGGGCATTTCAATATCACTGAATACAACATCAGGAGTTATATTTTCCTCTGAAATCAAACTCAAAGCGTCCGATGCACGTCTGAATGACATAATATCTGCATCAGGTACTGCCTTCTTTATAATCTTCTGTGAATAATCCAGAAGAACGGGTTCATCATCAATATCGAATATCAGCATTTTTCTCCCCCCTTAGGAAGGATAATAGTTGCCGTTGTGCCTTTTCCATGTTCTGATACAATTCTGAGAGTTCCTCCGCACGTAAGTCTGAGACGGTTACGGACATTCTGTATTCCTGTTCCGACTCTTTGCCCTGTATCCGAAACCTTGTCAGCATTAAATCCTGAGCCGTTGTCGATAACGCTTATCTCGTACCTGTCGGGAAATTCCTCGGAACGTATTGTAACCGTTCCTTTTCCCGTATCGCTTCTCCGTACTCCGTAAATAACTGCATTTTCGACCAGTGGCTGAAGCGTCATTGTAGGAATATCAAAATCACTGCAGTAAAGCTCGAAGCTTATGTCAAGGTCATCGGAAAACCTCAGCTTCTGAAGCTTTATGTACTCGCTCACATGATTAAGCTCTTCCTCAAAGGGTATAGGACGGTCATTGAGTATAGAATCCGTCTGATGACGAAGGTAGTCGGAAAAATCACCGATTGCCTCCGAAGCCTTTTCAGGGTCGGTCAGACATATATGCTGTATCACCTGTAAACAGTTGTACATAAAATGAGGCTGTATCTGTGCAAGCATAATATCAATTTTAAGCTTTGTAATTTCCTGCTGCTGTCTGTAATATCTGTCCGTATAATCCGACATCAGAAACATATACATAGCCAGTGACGAAATTTCTGATGAGAACACTATAAGATATATGCCGTAAATAAAAATCTGTGCAATCATCGCCACGCATGGTACTGTAAATGAAATCCAGAATGCTATGCCTGCATGAAGCGTCATTGATTTTCTGTAGACAATCAGAAGATAAGCGTACAACAACATCATAACTGCCGTAAATATATACGAAAGCGGATACAATGCACTCCTTCTGTATATATTTTCACTGTCTATAGTATAGTACAATCCTGTAAACTGTGAAATCAGAAGAAGAACGATATTCAGCAAGAGAAGAACCTTAATCAATATACGTATACCTTTTCTTTCACGCTCAGCGTCAAATTCAGACAACACATAATTTACCAGTAAATATACTATAACGCACGGCATACAAAATTCTACGAAGTTTGATACCACAAGTGCCGCACGCCACCCGTTTCCGACAAGTCCTCTCATATGTTGTCCGACAATATTGGAAACTGAAAAAATTATAAGACTTACAAAAACAGCGACAAAATATTTTTCCGCATTTCTGTTAAACCTTGCATTGATAAGCGTCTGCACAATGCCAAGTATACAGATAACGATACCTATAAACTCGACTGTCACATTAATCATATATTACCCTCTTAATTATACCGGACTATGACGGACAAACACCGTCAAGAGCAATAAAGAGTAAAATGCACCCTATGTTCGGGACTGTTGTCCTACTATACAGTATGCACCTTATTCTGAGAACCATACCTTCCTTCATTATCATTATAATATAACGATTTGTACTTTTCAATGTTTTTTTGTATTTATGTAATCTTTATAGATAATTTTTATGATTTTTATAGAAAAAATAATTTTTTTAGTAAAAGCTGGCGAATTAGAAGGCACACAAAAGAAATGAACTCAATGAAAGCCTTGTAATCATTATGTATTCAGAAAAATTTTTTCCGAATAATTATTTATACGGCTTATAATTTCCTTTAAGTCATCTTATACTAAATTTATGTAAAAATATGTTGTTAATTCTATATCTTTATGATAAAATATGTTGGGTATATGGATTGGGTACAAGCGGTTTCCTGTGCGATTGCAGCCCGCTGCGGACAAATGTCCGCAGCGAACTTTCAGGCGTATGCCTGAAAGTTGTCAAAAGCGTTCCGCTTTTGACGGCTGCAATCGCACCTAAAGCGAAGCCGAAAGCAATAATTTTACACTGATTCATAGGGAAATAAAAATGCGGATATATAAAAAGGAGGAATTGCTGTGCTTAGAATAAACAATCTTTCATTCAGTGTTGATTCTGAGGGGCAGGAAAAAGAAATTGTTAAAAATATAAATCTGGAAATTCCGAAGGGCAGATTATTTGTGATTACAGGGCCTAACGGGGGAGGAAAATCCACGTTAGCCAAACTGATAGCAGGTATTGAAAAGCCCACAGGCGGTCAGATAATTTTTAACGGTACGGATATTACAGAAAAAAGCATAACCGAACGTGCAAAACTTGGAATAGGCTTTGCATTTCAGCAGCCTGTACGCTTCAAGGGGATACAGGTAGCCGACCTTATAAGACTTGCTACAGGAAAAAATCTTTCGTTTTCCGATATATGCGACTATCTTTCATTAGTCGGACTGTGTGCAAAGGAATATGTCAACCGTGAAGTCAATGCAAGTCTTTCGGGCGGAGAGCTTAAAAGAATAGAAATCGCAACGGTACTTGCAAGGAAATCTCTTCTTACGGTATTCGATGAACCCGAAGCAGGTATCGACCTCTGGAGCTTCAACAATCTTATAGACGTTTTCCAAAGACAGCGTGAGGAAATAAAGGACAGATCCATACTTATTATTTCTCATCAGGAAAGAATCCTCAATATAGCCGATGAAATAATTATTCTTAAAAACGGAGTTGTAGAAAATCAGGGTACTAAAGAAGTTATTTTCCCTAAGCTTGCAGATACTTCATCATCAGTTAAAGGGTGCAGGGGAATTTTGAAAGGAGCTGATTGCAAATGAATCTCAACGAAACCGAAAAGAACCTTCTGAAAGAAATTGCCGATATAAGCGGCATTCCCGAAGGAGCATACAACATACGCTCAAACGGAAAATCTGTCGGCAGACGTTCGGGAAAAAATATAGATATTGTTCCGAAGGAAGATGTGAGCGGACTTGATATTTTCATAAAGCCCGATACAAAAGGAGAAAGCGTACACATTCCCGTAGTTATGACGCAGAGCGGTCTTAAAGAAGAAGTTTACAACGATTTTCACATAGGCGAAAATGCTCAGGTAGAAATCGTGGCAGGCTGCGGAATAGATAACTGCGGCTGCGATGATTCACAGCATGACGGTATTCACAGATTTTTTGTAGGCAGGAATGCAAGCGTTAAATACGTAGAAAAGCATTACGGCTCAGGTGCAGGAGCAGGAAAAAGAATTTTGAATCCCATAACACAGGTATATATGGAAGAAAACAGCTATGCAGAAATGGAAATGGTTCAGATAAAGGGTGTTGATGATACTACACGTACAACCGAAGCCGAACTTAAGGCAGGAGCAAAGCTTGTTGTAAGAGAACGTCTTATGACTCATAACGACCAGACTGCCGTAAGTATATACACCGTAGAGCTTAACGGAACGGATTCATGTGCCGATGTGGTATCACGAGCGGTAGCCGCCGATAATTCATATCAGAAATTTGATGCGAAGATTGTAGGAAATGCTCCCTGTAAAGGTCATACCGAATGCGACTCCATTATTATGGACAACGGAAAAATTCTTGCCGTACCCTGTCTTGAAGCAAATGATGTTGACGCTTCCCTTGTACACGAGGCTGCAATAGGAAAAATTGCAGGCGAACAGATTATAAAGCTTATGACATTGGGTCTTACAGAGGAAGAAGCCGAAGAACAGATAATAAACGGATTTTTAAGATAATATTTTCCCACCTGAGCGGTTGTATGATTTTCTCATTGTATAGCTATGACAATTGAAAGTTTTGTCCACTTTTTCAAAAGTGGTGGGGTCAAGGGGCAAAGCCCATTGTGGGATTTTTAAGGGCGAAGCCCTTAAACTCATCAAAATCCAATACAAAATTTGCAAAGCAAATTTTGACAGTAACTATTTCATTTTCAAAAGCTTAAAATAAATAATTAATCATAATGTAACAAGGAGGAATTTTTAATGACGAGTATAAACACAAGAAAGGCTGCCATAATCGGCTGCGGCTTTGTAGGCTCTGCCTCTGCATTTGCTCTTATGCAAAGCGGTCTTTTTTCCAAAATAGTTCTCATAGACTCGGATAAGAACAGAGCTGAGGGCGAAGCTCTCGATATAAGCCACGGACTTCCCTTTGCAAAGCCTATGCAGATTTATGCAGGCGGTTATGAGAATATTTCGGACGCTTCAATAATAATCATCACAGCAGGAGCAGGTCAGAAACCCGGAGAAACCAGACTTGATTTGGTCAAGAAAAATGTCGGAATTTTCAAAAGCATTGTTCCCGAAATTGTAAAGTATAATAAGGAAGCAATACTTCTTGTAGTTGCAAATCCCGTTGATATTCTCACCTATACCGCCGCAAAGCTGAGCGGCTTTCCTGAAAACCGTGTATTCGGTTCGGGTACGGTTCTCGATACTGCAAGACTTAAATATCTTCTCGGTGAACATCTCGAAATTGACAACCGAAGCATTCACGCCTTTATTATCGGCGAACACGGCGACAGCGAAATAGCTGCATGGAGCAGTGCAAATGTTTCGGGTATACCGATTAACAATTTCTGCGAAATGCGTGGTCACTTCAACCACGATGATTCCATGAAAAAAATAGCTGATGACGTTAAAAACAGTGCTTACGAAATCATAGAAAAGAAAAAAGCTACCTATTATGGAATAGCGATGTCGGTTAAAAGAATTTGCGAAGCTATCGTCAGGGACGAAAAATCCATACTTCCAGTATCAAGCATTCAGAGAGATAATTACGGAATAGACGGAATAGCTCTGAGTATGCCTGCTATAGTAGGCAAAAACGGAGTTGAGGGTCACGTTCCTATTGAGCTTAACAGAAAGGAACTGTCTGCTCTGAAAAAATCTGCCGATACTCTTCAGAATGTAATAAATACTGTATTTGATGACAATTCAGATAAAGAAAATAAAGAAAATTAAAAATCTCAGGTCAGACCGTTTTAACGGTCTGACCTGATTTTTATAGTTTTACTCTTTAATATCTTTTATGAGAGTTCTTTTTTTACCGAGAATTTTCCAGTCAGCCCTTATCGCAACATCTCTCATTCCGAACATACTGAAAGGAGCAACAGGCATAGTATAAGGCACACCCAGTACCGATTTTCCGCAGACATTTACCGTAAGAACGCAGAACAGCAGAACTATTCCCCATATTCCCAGAACACCGCCTGCAAATATGAAAAGTATTCTGAGAACATAAAGCTGAGGATACAAATTCGGAATAACATATGAAGCTATAGCAGTAACGGCTACAATCATAAGCGTAGGTGCGACTATAAGCCCCGCACTTACGGCTGTATCACCTATAACCAATGCACCTACTATACTTACGGCGTGTCCCAGCGACTTTGGCAGTCTTAGTCCTGCCTCTCTCATAATTTCGTACAAAAACAGGACAAGAAGTATTTCCGTTACAAGACTGAACGGTGTATTTCCTATAGATGTTTCAAGCTGATTAAGAATTTGTTCGGGAAAAAGCTCAGGATTGAACAGTGCCACAGCGGTATATATTCCCGGAAGAAGAGAAGCTACAAAAAAGCACATATATTTAAGCCATCTTATAAGCGTTGCGTAATACGGCTTATAGGAATAATCCCCCATAGTCTGAAAATTTTCCACAAAAAGATATGGTATTATAAGTGCCGATGGTGTACCGTCTATTAAAACGGCTATTCTGCCCTCGTTTATTTTTCCGCCTACAGTGTCGGGACGTTCTGTAATTCCAACTCCGCTGAATATGGAGCGGTCGTTTTCGTCCTCCAGAAAGCTTACAAGATAACCGCTGGCAAGCACGGTATCAATATCTATATTGTTCAGTCTGTCCTTTAATTTATCAAGTACGCTTTCACTTACTACGTCCGTTATATAGCAGATACATATTTCCGTTTTGCTGAGTTCGCCTAAAATCATAGTTTCCATTTTTAGCTTGGGATTTTTTATCCGTCTTCTGAGCAGGCTCATATTTATATGGAGAGGTTCGACAAATCCCTCACGGCTGCCACGCTCGGAAACCTCACTGTCGGGTTCTGTCACGCTCCTGAAGCTGTAGCCCTGAACTCCGATACATATTGCCGTACTGCACCCGTCTATTATCAGAACAGCAAACCCCGACATTATCATTTGCAGCAAATCCTCAAAGTTATCTGTATGTGAAATATCCGAAGCCGAAAGCACATATTTTTCAATATAGCTCATAAGCTCCATCTTTTCCGTCTTTTCGGGATAAAAGCTTTTCAGAAGAGGCTCTATTACACTCAGGGAAAGCGTTTCCTTGTCGCACATACCCTCTATTGTTACTATGGCACACCGCTTCTGATTTACATAAATATTCCTTATTGTAAGGTCTGCCGAACCGTCAAATTTAAATCTGAGATAAGCTGTATTTTTATCTGTTATATCGTAAAGACAGGTTCTGGCGGTTCTGTTCTTTTTGCCGACATTTTGTGAACATGAATCCGAAAAATATTTCCAAAGTCCTGAAAATTCCTTCATACAAACACCAATCCTTTTTTATTGTTGTTTGTTTTTCAGGCAAAATTTATGTATCATTATGAATTGTATGTAAATATTCGTGAATTAATATTATATTTCTGAAAATACAAGGCAGAATATATTGAATTTATACAGTAACAGTGCTAAAATCTAGTTATAATCGGTAAAGAAAATACTGATTTATAAGCATTTCTCGAAATTCCAGAATATGAGGAGAGGTTGAATATGAAAAAATTTTTCAGTTTATTTCTTTCGGTAATCATTACCGCTTCAATGCTTACCGCAAACGGAATATCAGTGTATTCATACGCTGACGAAACTATCGGAAGCAGTGAAGAAAGCACGGGGTTTTCCGCAGCAGATTCAGATGAAGATTCAGATTTAGATTCGGATCTGGATTTTGATTCGGATTTTGAGTACAGTATATCTGACGGCAGCGTTATAATAACAAAATACATCGGAAGCGATACCGATGTTTCAGTACCTTCCGAAATTGACGGTATGCCTGTAACGGAAATAGGCGAAAGAGCATTTCGTGACTGCACAACTCTGGAAAGCATTACTTTTCCCGAAAGCATACAGGTTATCGGAAGCTTTTCGTTTTATAATTGCAGCAGTTTAAGAGAAGTAACATTTTCGGACGGTCTGAGGGTTATAGGCTCAAATGTATTTAACGGCTGTACATCTCTTGAAAGTGTTGCAGTTCCTGAGGGTGTTGTCAGTATAGGCGGAAGTGCATTCAGCAGTTGTACTTCATTGGAGAATATATCCATACCCTCAACCGTTACATTTATCGGTGAGCTTGTTTTCCATAACTGCGGTAGTCTGAAAAGCATAGATATTGATGAAAATAATTCCGTATACAGTTCATCGGACGGTGTCTGGTTCGACAAGGATAAAACACTGATTATAAAATATCCCATTGGAAAAGAAGATACGGAATATACCATTCCCGACAGTGTTGTGACCATAGGTGCAACGGCATTCCGTGACTGCGTAAATCTTACAAAAATTATAATTCCGAACAGTGTTTCGGATATAATGGACTTTGCCTTCTGCAACTGTGACGGTCTGACCGAAATTACAATTCCTGACGGAGTTTTAAATATAAATTCCTATACATTCTATGAATGTGATAATCTGACAAACATAGCATTCCATAGGAGTATCTTTTTTATAGCCGAGTATGTGTTCTACAAATGCAAGAGCCTGAGAAACGTATATTATACTGGAACAGTTTCGGAGTGGCAGTCTGTTTTCATAAGAAAAGACGGAAATTCTGAGCTTTTCAACGCAAAAAAATATTATAACTGTCCTTTAATATCTTTAAGTGAGCAAGATGTAATACTTGCAGCAGGACAATCATATAAGCTTTCGGCGGTTGTCACTCCCGATGACAATGACTTCATACTTACATGGGAAAGCAGCGATACCAATATTGCAGAGGTAAATTCTCAGGGAGAGGTTTTAGCTGTCGGAGAGGGTACGGCGATTATCACCGTAAAGCTTTCGGAGCAGAAAACGGCAGAATGCGTTGTTATGGTAAGAAAAGCTCCGCAGAATATCGCACTTAATAAAACATCACTCAGACTTGAAGAAGGTCAGAGCCTTACTTTATCGGCAGAACTTACTCCAAGCTATGCCTATACAATAATAATCTGGAGCAGCAGTGATGAAACCGTAGCCGATGTAAACGAAAACGGAGAGATTACCGCAAAAAAAGCAGGTACAGCAATCATAACGGCAGAAACCTCAAATGGAAAAACAGCATTCTGTGAAGTTACCGTATTTAATCCTGCCGAAGAACCCGAAAGAATATCAATCAATAAAAGCAGCATTATAGTTGGCGTAGGCGAAACGTTTGATTTTATCTGTAAAACCGATAAGGGAATTAAAGCAAATGTTACATACAGTCTTAGTAAAAAATCAGTTGTAACGGTAGACGGCAACGGTCATATGACGGCAGAAGCTGTGGGTACTGTTATAGTTACTGCTCAGACAGTAAACGGAAAAACCGCCAAATGCCGTGTAACTGTAAGAAAAGCTCCTACAAGCATATCAATTAACCGAAAAAACAGTATTATGGGACTTGGCGAAAGCTTTTATCTCGAAGGCAGTCTGCCGTCAGATGAGGCTGCACGTGAGCTTACATTTTCATCAAACAATGAAAGCGTTGCAACTGTAAACTCAGGGGGAATAGTAACGGCGAAATCAAACGGAACTGCCATAATAAGCATTACAACCTACAACGGACAAAGGGCAGCGTGCAGAGTTACCGTGCGTAATGCCCCGACATCGCTCACATTCAATAAAACTGAAATCACTTTAAAGAAGGGCGGATACTTTTATCTTGAAAGCATATTCAACACAGGCGAATATGCAAGAATGGTTACTTACAATTCACCAAATAAAATGATTGCAGTAATAAGCGGAAGCGGAGTTATAACCGCAAAATCCGCAGGAACTGTTAAGATTACAGGTAAAACCTATAACGGAAAGACAGCCGTCTGTACAGTTACTGTTCAGAACTAAACTTTACGATTTTTCAATGTCGGATAAGCTTATAATTTGTTGAATTTGCCTATAACAAAAAAATGAAAAATGTGATACAATTAAATTGCATAATATTGTAATTAATTTTGGTTTATTAGACATTATTTAGAAAAAGATGTATTTGTTTTGAAAGAAGGTTAAAAATATGTACAGTGTGGGAGCAGTGGTGATTTACAGAAATGAGGGTGTTTGCAGAATCACCGATACGATTACAAAAAGATTAGGGGACAAGAATATAGAGTATTACGTACTTAAACCGGTGCATAAGGAAAATTCGGAAATATTTGTTCCCAAGAATAACAGTGTGCTTGTCGAAAAAATGAGAAAAGTTTTGTCGAAAGATGAAATTATGCAGCTTATAAAGAAAATGCCCGAAGAAGGCAATATATGGATAGAAGACAGCGATGAGCGTAAAGAGAGCTACAAGAAGATACTTGAAAGCGGAGAACGTACAGAACTTGTAAAGCTGATAAAAACCCTGCACACACATAAGCAGAAGCAGAAGAAGTCAGGCAAGAAGCTGCGTATTTCAGATGAAAGAATACTGAAGGACGCAGAGCGTATGCTTTATGATGAATTTGCATATGTGCTGGATATTCCGCACAGTGAGGTTGTTCCGTTCATATCAGGACAGCTCAGTAATTAATAATAATGTTGCCGTACACTCTGCCGGTTTGACAAATATCCGGCAGAGTGATATAATGAGCGGCGAGGGACAGACTTTTTTTATTGAAAAACAGAAAAAAGCCTTGACTGTAAGAAAAATATATGATATAGTATTGTTACCTCGTGAAAAAGGGGCTTATTTTTTTGTGCCGTTTTCGAGGGAGGCTAAAATTACCGCAATATCGGAGGTGCCGTTAGTAATGAGAGTAAAAGTAACATTGGCTTGTACAGAGTGTAAACAGCGTAATTACAACACTATCAAGAACAAGAAGAACAATCCTGAAAGATTGGAAATGAAGAAGCATTGCAGATTCTGCAACAAGCACACAGTCCATAAGGAGACAAAGTAAGCACGGAGGTTGGAAAGGTTATGGCTGAGAAGGTCGATTTGAAAGCGGCTAAGAAGGATAAGGAAGAGAAATCTCTGAAGCCTGCGAAGGAAGAAAAATCCTCAAAGCCTGCAAAAGCTGATAAGAGCAGCAAAAAGACTGTAAAAAAAGATGATAAGAAGCCTAACATATTTGCCAGAATTGCAAAATACTTTCGTGAGTGCAAAGCAGAAGTGAAGAAGATAACGTGGCCGACACCGAGAACAGTATTCAACAACTGCGGAATAGTATTGCTGATAATACTTGTAATGGGATTGTTGATATTCGGTTTGGACAGAGGTCTTTTTGCGTTGCTGGGACTGATAATGGAAACCTCGGCAATGTAATCTGCGTGAGAGGATGATGTTGCAATGTCAGAAGAAGCAAAATGGTATGTTGTTCACACCTATTCGGGTTACGAGAACAAGGTAGCTTCTACATTGGAGAAAACTGTCGAAAACAGAAATCTTCAGGACGTTATCCAAGGAGTAAAAGTTCCTACCGAAAGGGTTACGGAAATCGGAGAAAACGGAGTAGCCAAAGAGGTAGAGAGGAAATTATATCCCGGATATGTATTTATCAAGATGGTTTATACAGACGAAACCTGGTATGTAGTAAGAAATATAAGAGGCTGCACAGGTTTTGTAGGGCCATCATCAAAGCCCGTACCGTTGTCTGAGGACGAGGTTATAAAGATGGGCGTAGAAGTAAGAAGCGTAGAGGTTTCGTACAGCGTAGGGGATTCCGTAAGGATTACAGATGGTCCTCTGGAGGATTTCGTAGGAACTGTACAGGAAATTGATACGGAGAAGAATACAGTCAAGGTAATGGTATCCATGTTCGGAAGGGAAACACCTGCCGTACTGGAGCTTGGTCAGGCTGAACTTCTTGAATAAAAGCTGACAATAATCTGTGTTTGTCACAGTTATTATTGGAGTAGGGAATAATCTGAGAAGTTGTTCCCTGTGGGAGGAATGTAAATATCTTTAAACATTCCGCCAGATACCACATTATGGAGGTGCACAAATAATGGCTCAAAAGGTTGTAGGCTTTATAAAGCTGCAAATCCCTGCCGGTAAAGCTACTCCGGCACCACCTGTCGGACCTGCACTTGGTCAGCACGGTGTAAACATTATGGCGTTCACAAAAGAATTCAACGAACGCACCAAAAACGATATAGGAATGATAATTCCTGTAGTAATAACAGTATACGCAGACCGTTCTTTCACATTTGTTACAAAGACACCGCCTGCTGCTGTGCTTATCAAAAAGGCTTGTAAGATTCAGAGCGGCTCGGGAGTACCTAACAAGACAAAGGTAGCAAAGATTACCCGTGAGCAGGTTAAGCAGATTGCAGAACAGAAAATGCCTGACCTGAATGCCGCAAGCATTGATTCGGCAATCAGTATGATAGCAGGTACAGCTCGCAGTATGGGCGTTGAAGTAGTCGATTAATAACGAAACTTGCCCGGTGGGAGGAAAGAATCCGATTTTACCACTTTATAGGGAGGAAGACAATGAAACACGGAAAGAAATATATCGACAGTGCGAAGCTGATTGATAGAACAAAATTTTATGATGCTGACGAAGCATTGGATCTGGTAGTAAAGACCTCAACAGCTAAGTTTGACGAAACAGTAGAGGTTCATGTAAAGCTCGGCGTAGACAGCCGTCACGCAGACCAGCAGGTAAGAGGAGCAATCGTACTGCCTAACGGAACAGGTAAGAATGTAAGAGTTCTTGCTGTATGTAAGGGAAACAACGTAGAGCTTGCAAAGGAAGCAGGTGCTGACTTTGTAGGTGCTGAGGATATGACTCAGAAAATTCAGCAGGAAGGCTGGATGGATTTTGACGTTCTCATAACAACACCCGATATGATGGGTCTTGTAGGTCGTCTGGGTAGAATACTGGGACCCCGTGGTCTTATGCCTAACCCCAAGGCAGGTACAGTTACACCCGACATCGCAAAGGCTATCAAGGAAGCTAAGGCAGGTAAGATTGAGTACCGTCTTGACAAGACAAACATAATTCACTGCCCTATAGGAAAAGCTTCATTCGGCAAGGATAAGCTTCTTGAGAACTTCAATACACTTCTTGAGGCTATCGTAAAGGCTAAGCCGGCTGCTGCAAAGGGTCAGTATGTAAAATCCTGTGCCGTAACAAGCACAATGGGACCCAGCGTTCGCATCAATCCTAATAAGGTTGGCGGACAGGCTGTTGCTGAGGGCTGATAATTTTTAAACAAATCCTTTACTTAATTGTAAATGGTATATATGCTGTTCAAAGACAGCAGGTGTGTTATCATAAAAGGGATTATCCCTGCCTGCCGAGGATAGACTTTGCAAGACTTTTAATTCAGTTTTTGCTGATTTAGCGTCATGCTGTGCCTTTTCTCGAGCAGAAAAGGCACTTTTTGATTTCGCATAGTTACTTTTTATGGAGGTGAACTACTTTGGCTAGTGAAAAGGTTCTTGAACAAAAGAAAGCAACGGTCGCTGCCCTTACAGAAAGATTGCAGAACTCTATTGCAGGTGTTGTAGTTAAGTATGAAGGCATTACCGTTGAGGACGATACCAAGCTTCGTAAGGAGTTAAGAGAAGCAGGCGTAAAGTATACGGTTGTAAAGAATACTCTCCTCGCAAGAGCTGCCGATAACGCAGGTCTGGGAGATATGAAGGGTGTTTTAGAGGGTACAACAGCTCTTGCTACCTGTGATGAGGATTACGTTGCAGCTGCACGTATTCTCTGCAAATTTGCTGACAAGCACAAAAGCTTTGAAGTAAAGTCAGGCTATATGGACGATGCAGTTATCGGAATGGATAAAATCGAGAGTTTGGCTAAGCTGCCTTCACGTGAGGTATTGCTCGCAAATGTACTCGGTGCATTCCAGGCACCTATCGCAAGCTTTGCACGTGCCGTACAGGCTATCGTTGACAAGCAGAACGAGGGTACTGAGGCTGCTGCTGAGGAAACTGCAGAATAATATTTTTATCGGTTTCCACGTTTTTTGATTAAAAAATAATTTATTTTACAATACGGAGGTTAATTATCATGGCATCTGAGAAAATTACTGCTATTATTGAAGAATTGAAAACTTTGACAGTTTTGGAGCTTTCTGAGCTTGTACACGCTGTAGAGGACGAGTTTGGCGTATCAGCAGCTGCTGCTGTTGCTGTTGCTGCTCCCGGCGAGGCTGCTGCTGTTGAGGAGCAGACCGAGTTCGACGTTATCCTCAAGTCATTTGGTGCAAGCAAGATGAACGTTATCAAGGCTGTTCGTGCTATCACAGGTCTTGGTCTTAAGGAGTCAAAGGAACTCGTTGAGAGTGCTCCTAAGGCTATCAAGGAAGCTGTTTCAAAGGACGAGGCTGAGGAGCTTAAGAAGAAGCTCGAAGAGGCTGGTGCAGAGGTTGAGGTTAAGTAATTTCATTTGATTACTTTTCATCTGATTTTTAAGGCTGTTGCTAAAAAAGCAGCAGTCTTTTTATTTTTCCAGAATTTTGTTTATATAAAGTTTAGGTCAAGCCTTTTCAAAGGCTTGCGGTTTCCAAAGGCAGAGCCTTTGGTCAGGATTTTCAAGGGTGAAACCCTTGAACTCTCATAAAAATTACACGGATTTACAATTTTATGAAGCTGATTAATGTAAAAAATAACCAGTGAGTAAAAAAAATATGTGATTTATTGTGCAAATCGTGTAAAAATAACTTTAATTTACTTTTTTTACTTGTAGTTTTTTTGTAAATAACTTATAATAAATATGTATAATTTTATATAGCACGAATGGAGGAAAACAGATGAGTACAGAAAATCTGTCAGCTATAAAGGCAGCCGTTGAAAAATCTTCTGCCTATAAAAATCTTTCGGAACTTTTTGATGAAGGCACTTTTACTCAGATAGATGCCTATACTATGTCGGGAGAAAATCCCACTGAGGTAATCGCAGGATACGGAACAGTAAACAGTTGTCCCGTCTACGCTTTTGCTCAGAACAGCGATATATGCGGCGGAGCAATGTCCAAGGCACACGCTGCAAAGCTTCAGAAAATTTATGACCTTGCCGAAAAAACAGGTACACCCGTTGTAGGTATGTATTCCTCGGCAGGAGCAAAGCTTTCTGAAGGAATGGATATGCTCGGCTCGTACGGAACTGTTCTCAACAGTGTGAGCAGACTTTCGGGTGTTGTTCCTCAGATTTCCGTAATACTTGGAAACTGTCTTGGAACAGGTGCATTGAATGCTGTAAGTGCCGATATTGTTGTTATGTCAGAAAAAGCAAGTCTTTCTCTCAGCGTAACAGGAGAAAATGCTTCCGCTGAGTGTGCGGAAAAGTCAGGTATCAGCCACATAACCGCAAAGGATACAAAGGAAGCTATCGAAAAAACCAAGGAGCTTATAACAATGCTTCCTTCCAACAATCTCAGCGTACCCCCCATAACCGATGCTGATGAGCCTGATGAAAAAGCAGACTGCCTTGTAAAGCAGGTTGTGGATAAAGATACCTTCATAAAACTTAAAAAATCATACGGTGAGCAGTCCGTTACAGGTCTTGGAAGAATAGCAGGAAACGTTGTCGGTATTGTTGCAACCAAGGGCGGAGTTATAGACAATGCTTCAGGCGAAAAAATAGCCGATTTTGTCCGTTTCTGCGATGCCTTTGCAATTCCCGTTGTTACATTCGCAGACAGTGAGGGCTTTGCAGATGTAAAGAACGCTGCAAAGGTTGCTTCGGCATATGCTGACGCTACAACCGTAAAAATAACAGTCATCAAGGGCAAGGCATACGGTGCTTTCTATCTTGCTATGGCAGGCTCTGCCGCAAATGCGGATATAACATATGCACTTGAAAATGCTTCTGTTTCACCGCTTGCACCAGTTACGGGAGCTGCAATTATGTGGGCTGACAGAATGGCTGCTCCCAAAAAAGAAAGAGAACAGATTGTAAAAGAGTATGAACAGACTGAATGTAACGCTCAGAAAGCTGCTGCTTACGGCTATGTAAACGATGTAATTTCAAAAGAGGACGTAAGATTTAAGCTGTATACCTCTCTTGAAATGCTCTCAGGCAAGAGAGTTTCCACAATGCCTAAGAAACACGCTACAATCTGATATCCGGGTTTTACCAGTCAAATTATAATCTATGATATAAAAAGGAATGAAATTTATGAAAAATCTTAGAATTACTGTAAACGGTACAAGTTACGATGTTCAGGTAGAGGAGCTTTCCGCAGGAGCAGCACCTGCACCCGCAGCACCTGCAAAGGCTGCTGCACCTGCTCCCGTAAAGGCAGCAGCACCTGCTTCTGGCGAGCCTGTAAAAGCACCTATGCCCGGAGTTATCCTTGATATAAAGGTTTCTGAGGGTCAGAGCGTTAAGAAGGGCGACTGCGTAATTATCCTCGAAGCTATGAAAATGGAAAACGAGATTTTTGCACCTAAAGACGGAAAAATTGCAGGAATTTCCGTATCAAAGGGACAGAACGTTAATTCGGGTACTGTTCTGATGACAATTAACTGATAAAAAATATCCATCTGAAAGGAATGTGTTCAGAAAATGGCAGATAAGAAGAAAATTCTAATTACTGAAACAGTGCTTCGTGACGCACATCAGTCTTTGTTTGCAACCAGAATGACAACAGAGGATATGCTTCCCATACTGGATAAACTGGATAAGGTCGGATTTTATTCTCTGGAGTGCTGGGGAGGAGCTACATTTGACTCCTGTCTGAGATTTCTTAACGAAGACCCTTGGGACAGACTCCGTATAATAAGAGATAAATGCCCCAATACAAAGCTTCAGATGCTTTTCAGAGGTCAGAATATGCTCGGATACCGTCACTATGCAGACGATGTTCTTGAATATTTCGTACAGCGTTCCGTTGCAAACGGTATTGATATAATCCGTATATTTGACGCTCTCAACGATATAAAGAACCTCCGTACAGCGATAAAGGCTGCAAACAAGGAGGGTGCAGAAGCTCAGGTTGCTATTTCTTATACGGTTGGCGATGTGTTTACCGATAATTACTATGTTGAGTACGCAAAGAGAATTGCAGATGCAGGAGCAAGCTCTATCTGTATAAAGGATATGGCAGCACTGCTCACCCCTTCAAGAGTTGTAAGTCTTGTAAAGGCTCTCAAAAAGGCTACAGACCTTCCCATACAGCTCCACACTCATTCTACGTCAGGCTTGTCGGGAATGTGTCTGCTCAAGGGCATAGAAAACGGTGTAGACAGAATAGATACAGCTATGTCACCGCTTGCACTGGGTACATCTCATACCCCTACCGAGGCTATGGTAGCAGCTCTCAGAGGCACAGAGTACGATACAGGCATAGATTTGAAGCAGCTTAACGAAATCCGTGAGTACTTTATGGGCATTCGTAAAAAATACATAGACAACGGTCTGCTTGACCAGAAAATGCTCGCTGCCGATACAAAGGCTCTTATATACGAAGTACCCGGCGGAATGCTTTCCAATCTGCTCAACCAGCTCAAACAGGCAGGCAAAGAGGATAAGCTTGACGAAGTTTTGCAGGAAGTTCCCAGAGTAAGAAAGGATTCCGGTTATCCTCCGCTTGTAACCCCTACATCTCAGATTGTAGGTACTCAGGCTGTGTTCAACGTTATTATGGGCGAACGCTATAAAATGTGCAACAATCAGTTCAAGGATATGGTTGCAGGCAAGTACGGTACTACTCCCGTACCTATCGACCCAAAATTCAGAAAGAAAATAATAGGCAACGAAAAACCTGTTACCTGCCGTCCTGCCGATCTTATCAAGCCCGAGCTTGAAAAACTCCGTGAAGAGTGTAAGCAGTGGACTGAGCAGGAAGAGGACGTTCTTTCGTATGCTATGTTCCCCGAGGTATCAGTCAAGTTCTTTGAAAAAAGAAGACAGAAAGAACAGGGAATAAACGGCGAACTTGTTGATATGAAAAATAAGGTTCACCCCGTATGATGAACCGTCACAAGTCCCCGAAGCTGCCCCCGCCATACGGCGAGGGCAGCTTCGGGGATTGCTTGTGCGAATGAAGATGCTGAAAACAATGCAGACCATACCTATGGCTTGTATTGAAAATCATATTTTCTCAAACAGTTGAAATTGCAGATAAAAAATGCTAAAATAATAAGATAGAGCAGAACAGCTTCATAAAAGGTGGGGATTATATGATAAAGAGTATGACAGGATATGGCAGCAGCAGAAAAATAATAGACAACAGAGAGATTTCAATAGAGATACGTTCTGTAAATCACCGCTACTTTGAGCTTTCGTGCAGAGTACCGAGGGAGTTTTCTTTTCTTGAGGAAAAAATAAGAGCAGCCGTCAAGAACAGACTTTTCAGGGGAAAGGTTGACCTTTATGTTACAATAGGTTCAGATGAAAATGAACAGGCACTTGTTGCTGTCAACCACGGACTTGCATCAGGCTATATAAACGCACTGAAGGAACTTGCACAGAAATACGGAATAAGCGATGATATTTCGGTATCGCTTGTATCAAGGTATCCCGATATTTTCAATGTGAGCAAGCCTGAGATAGACGAAGAAAAGCTGTGGAATGAAGTCAGTGAGGTTCTTGACGAGGCACTGGGCAAGCTTATAGATATGCGTCAGGCTGAGGGAGTGAAGCTTAATGAAGATATAAGCCAAAGATGTGAAACTGTTCTGGGACTTGTTGCGGAGGTTGAGAAAAGGTCGCCGCAGACGGTTGAGGAATACCGCAGGAAGCTCACAGAAAAAATTCAGGAGGTTCTTTGCAGTACGGCTGTTGACGAACAGAGGATTCTGACGGAAGCAGCGATTTTTGCGGATAAAATAGCTGTTGATGAAGAAACGGTAAGATTAAGAAGTCACTTTGAACAGTTTAAAAAGATACTTGAGAGTGACGGTTCTGTCGGAAGAAAGACGGATTTTATACTTCAGGAAATGAACAGGGAAGCCAATACAATAGGTTCAAAGGTTCAGGACGCACAGCTTGCACATATAGTAGTTGACATAAAGGCTGAGCTTGAAAAAATAAGAGAACAGGTTCAGAATGTTGAGTAAGTTTTCAGGCTTAAATATGTAAAATATTGGAGTGTGGATATGCAGTTAATAAACATAGGGTTTGGAAATCTGGTATCTGCGGATAAGATAGTGGCAGTAGTTGCCCCTGATTCCGCACCGATAAAAAGAATAGTTCAGGACGCAAAGGAGCAGGGCTTGCTTATAGATGCAACCTACGGAAGAAAAACACGTTCCGTAATAATTACGCAGAGCGAGCATATAGTGCTTTCGGCAATAAATCCCGAAAGCATAGGAAACAGAGCGTCTGTGGAGGAGAGCAGCAGTAATGAATAAGGGAATTGTAATACTTATATCAGGGCCGTCAGGAGTAGGAAAAGGAACGGTCGTAAAGGAAATACTCAGGGATGGGGATAAGTACGCACTGTCAATATCGGCAACCACGAGAAACAAGCGTGAAGGTGAGGTTGACGGAGTAAGCTACTTTTTCATAAGCAAAGAAGAATTCAGAAGCAGAATCGAGCAGGGACTTATGCTTGAGTATGCCGAATACTGCGGAAATTTTTACGGAACGCCAAAAGCCTATGTAGATGAAATGGTAAACAAGGGAAAGAACATAATCCTTGAGATAGAAGTACAGGGAGCGGAAAACGTAAAGAGAATTATGCCCGAGGCAGTCAGTATTTTTGTAATGCCGCCCGATATGAACGCTCTTGAAAGCAGGCTCAGGTCAAGAGGAACAGAAGACGAAGAAACAGTAAGAAAAAGGCTTGATACTGCCGCAGTTGAAATGGAAAAGGCAGTATGTTATGATTATATAGTTGTAAACGACAGGCTTGAGGACTGTATAGATGATATAAAATCTATTATAAGTGCCGAGAGTCACAAAAATATAAATATGGTAAATTTTGTTAAGGGAGTGCTTGAAAAATGATGAGAAGACCGTCTGTTGATGATATGCTGGCTAACAGAACTACAAGATATTCGCTGGTAATAGCCGTTGCCAAAAGAGCGAGAGAAATTTCCGCCGATGTGAAGAAAAAAGAACAGACTTTAGATGAAAAACCTGTTCTTCTGGCGATAGAGGAATTTAAAAAGCATAAGTTTAATATACTGGAGCCTGATATAAACGAATAAGAATATGGCAGAAGAAATCACAGGTGATATTGATACAGAAAAATCTCCTGAGGGAGAAAAAATACTGCTTGCAGGTGTAGCAACTGAGAAGACCGCCTATCATTTTGATAAGATATTTGAGTACAGAGTACCCGAAAAACTTATTGATTGCTGTATTGCAGGGTGTCGTGCGGTAGTTCCGTTCGGCAGGGGAAACGTAAAGCGACAGTCTTTGATTATGTACACAAAAGAGGTTATCGGTGACAGCCGTATGTACAAGGAAATTCTTGAAGTACTCGATAAAAAGCCTGTTCTTACAAAGGAGCTTACAGAGCTTGTCGGATTTATGAAGAGCAGATACTACTGTACAATGTACGATTGTGTCAGAGCTATGCTTCCGTCAGGAATAAACTACAGGATAGATACTTTTTACAGTATAAACGATGAGTACAAGAGCGGTGCTGATTTTATGAGCCGTGAAGAAGAAAGTGTATACAGGTATCTTTCGGCAAGAAAAAAAGCCGCAAGACGTGATGATATACATACGGCTCTTGAAATCCCCCCCGAAAGCTCCGTTCTGTATGATATGTATATGAAAGGTATACTTAACAGAGAGGACGAGGCTTCAAGAAAAACCGGAGATAAGCTTCAGAAAATGATAAGAATAAAAGAGGACGTTCCCGACAATGTGAAGCTTACCGCAAAACAGAATGAAGTCTACGAAATACTCAGTACGGTTTTTGCGGTATCGGTAAAGGAACTTTGTTATTTTTCGGGTTATACGCATTCAGTTGCAGATACGCTTGTAAAGAAAGGTGTCGCCGAGTACTTTGACGAGGAAATTTTCCGAACTCCTATAAGGTACAGTACAAGACGAAAAAATGACAGCATTGTTCTTACACAGGAGCAGCAGGCAGCATATGATGACCTTAAAGTCCGCTATAATTCAGGAAAAGCACAGGTATCGCTGCTGTATGGTGTCACTGGTTCGGGAAAGACCTCCGTGTTCATAAAGCTTATAGATACTGCTGTAAGCGATGGAAAGGGAGTTATAGTTATGACTCCCGAAATAGCACTTACACCTCAGCTTATAAACCTTTTTACGGAAAGATACGGAAACAGTGTAGCTGTTTTTCACAGCGGACTTTCTGTAGGGGAAAGACTTGACGAATGGAAGCGTGTGCGTAACGGATATGCTAAGATTGCAGTAGGCACAAGAAGTGCCGTATTTGCTCCGTTTGAAAATCTGGGACTTATCATTATGGACGAGGAACAGGAATACACCTATAAATCCGAGTCAAACCCCAGATTTCACGCAAGAGATGTTGCAAAATACAGATGTATTAAAAACAACTGTCTGCTTCTTCTTGCATCTGCCACGCCGTCGGTTGAAAGCTTTTACAACTGCAAAAAGGAAAGATATTCCATAAACATTATGCGGAATAGGTATGGTACTGCAATACTTCCAAAGGTTATAATCTCTGATATGAACGAGGAAAATCAAAGAGGAAATTACAGCGGTATCGGCGAAGAACTTCTGAGAGGTCTTGAAAAAAACCTCGAAAACGGCAGACAGTCCATAATACTGCTTAACAGAAGAGGTCACAATACGTTTGTTTCCTGTAAGAAGTGCAACGAGGTTATAAGCTGTCCGAACTGTTCAATATCGCTTACATATCATTCCGACAACAACAGGCTTATGTGTCATTACTGCGGATATTCCGAGCCTTTACAGCAGGAATGTCCCGTATGTCACGGAAACGGGCTGAGATTTTCGGGACTTGGTACTCAGAAAGCCGAGCAGATTCTGGCAGACGCACTTCCTAATGCAAGAATACTTCGCCTTGATGCGGATTCCACTATGGCTAAATTTTCCCACGAAAAAAAGCTGAAAGATTTTTCGGACGGAAAATATGATATAATGATTGGTACGCAGATGGTTGCAAAGGGTCTTGACTTTCCGAACGTCACGCTTGTAGGTGTAATGTCCGCAGACCAGATGCTTTACTCTGATGACTACAGAAGCTATGAAAGAGCCTTTTCTCTTCTGACTCAGGTTGTAGGACGCTCAGGCAGAGGAAGTATTGAGGGAAAGGCTGTAATACAGACATATACTCCCGAAAATCCTACGATACTTCTTGCATCAAAGCAGGATTACGACAGCTTCTATGAAAACGAAATAGCTATGCGTAAGGCAATGCTGTATCCGCCGTTTTCGGATATATGTATGGTTGGCTTTGTCGGAGCGGACGAGGAAAAGACAAGAACTTCGGCGGCTGAATTTACTAAAATGCTGATAGATAAGGCTAAGAAGGAATATCCATCAATACCTCTGAGAATTTTAGGATATTCGCCTGCTACGGTCAGCAGAATGAACAATAAATACAGATATAAATGTGTAATGAAATTCCGCAACAGTAAGATTTTCAGAGAAATGATGGCAAAGCTGCTCATTGAGTACGGCAGGAATAAAAAACTTAACGAGGTTGCGGCTTATATAGATGTAAATCCTGATACTATTTTGTAGAAAATATTTTCGGGAATTTTGTGGGTTGAAAGGAAGGAAAATATGGCTATAAGAAACATAGTTAAGGAAGGTGACAGCGTTCTGACAAAAAAATGTCATTACGTTACCAAATTTGACGGAAGATTATCACAGCTTATAGATGATATGAAAGAAACTCTTGCACAGGCAAACGGAATAGGTCTTGCAGCACCGCAGGTCGGAATTTTACGCAGGGTTGTAATAATAAATATACCCGAGCAGGAAATTGAACTTGAGCTTGTAAATCCAGAAATAACCGAGCAGAGCGGAACTCAGGAGGAAGTAGAGGGCTGTCTGTCCTGCCCTAATCAGTGGGGCGTTACGCAAAGACCTATGTACGTTACCGTTAAAGCTTTCGACAGAAACGGTAATGAATTTACCGTAAAGGGTGAAGCTCTTCTTGCAAGATGTCTTTGTCACGAGCTTGACCATCTGGACGGCATACTCTTCAAGGATAAGACCATAAGAATGCTGAAGCCCTCAGAGGTTGAGTAATTTATACTTTAATTTTGATGAGAAAAACATAAAATTCAGGTCAAGCCTTTTTAAAGGCTTGCGGTTTCCAAAGGCAGAGCCTTTGGTCAGGATTTTTAAGGGTGAAACCCTTAAACTGCTACATACTTTTGCTTTCGTCAGCATCGGGGCGATTGCAGACCCCAGCAGATAAGTCTGCTGGCAAATTAAAGGGTTTACCCTTTAATTTATCAAAAGCAAGGCTTTTGATGTCTGCAATCGCCTTGTTTGAGTGAAGCCGAAGGTTTTGTTAAGGAGGTTAATGTTTATGAATATAGTTTATATGGGAACTCCGGATTTTGCGGTAAAGCCGCTGGAGAAAATCATAGAAGGCGGTCATACGGTTTTGAGTGTTTTCACTCAGCCCGACAAGCCAAAGGGAAGAGGATATGCTATGACTCCGCCGCCTGTAAAGGAATGTGCGTTGAAATACGGAATATCTGTGTATCAGCCTGTATCAATGAAAGACGGTGAGGCTTTTAAAATTCTGTCGGAGCTTGAACCTGATGTTATAGTTGTTGTAGCTTACGGAAAAATTCTGCCTAAGGATATACTTGAACTTCCGAAATACGGCTGTATAAATGTACACGCATCACTTCTTCCAAAGTACAGAGGAGCAGGCCCTATACAGTGGAGCGTTTTAAACGGAGAGCTTAAAACAGGAGTAACTACAATGAATATGGCAGAAGGTCTTGACACAGGCGATATGCTGCTTAAATCTGAAACTGAGATAGGCGAAAACGAAACTGCAAGCGAGCTTCATGACCGCCTATCAGTTATGGGGGCAGAGCTTATAGTAAAAACCCTGACTGCCGTTGAAAATAATACAGTAGTTCCGCAAAAACAGAATGACGAAGAGTCAAGCTATGCACCTATGCTTACAAAGGAGCTTTGCAGAATTGACTGGAGCAGAACGGCACAGGAGGTTCACAACAAGGTAAGAGGACTGAACTCGTGGCCTGTTGCGGTTACTGTTGTAAACGGAAAAAGGCTTAAAATATTTTCTACAAGAATAGCTGATTCAAAAGGCGAAATCGGTACGGTAATAAATGAAAATCCGCTTACTGTTGCCTGCGGAGATAAGGCTGTCGAGATACTGGAGGTTCAGCCCGAGGGCAAAAAGCGTATATCTGCCGCCGACTATGTAAGAGGTTACAGAATAACCAGGGGTACGGTTTTCGGATAAAACAGAGCAGGCATATAAAATTTTTAGTAAAGAGCTTTGCGTGAGTGTGATGCGATTGCAGACCACTGAAGCTAAGCTTCAGTGGAATTTCAAGGGAAACCCTTGAAATTCGACAAAAGCGGAACGCTTTTGTCGTCTGCAATCGCAGCCTGAGCGAAGCTGAAGGTAAACAGAGTAAACATACTGTTGAGGAAAGATAATTATGGCAAATTCGAGAAAGACGGCACTTAAAATTCTGCTGAAAATTGAGCGTGAGGGAGCATATTCAAATATAGCACTCAACAACGGAATAAAGCAGAACGGTTTAAAGGGAGCAGAAGCGTCTTTTTGTTCAGCGTTGGTATACGGCGTTCTGGAGAGAAAAATACTGCTTGATTTTATAATAAGGCAATACACCAATATAAGGCTCAAAAAGATAGAAGCCGAAGTGCTTGAAATTCTGAGAATGGCGGTTTTGCAGATTTTGTTTATGGATAAAATTCCCGAAAGTGCCGCAGTAAACGAAAGCGTAAAGCTTGCAAAGGATATGAGGCTTAATAAAGCATCAGGCTTTATAAACGGAGTTCTCAGAAGTATGCTCAGAGCGGAATGCAGATATAAACTGCCTGACAGGAATAAGGAAAAAATCAGATATTATTCCATAGTGTATTCCGTCCCCGAAGAACTTGTAAATCTTTGGATAAGCTCATACGGCGAAGAAAATGCAGTGAGCATAATGGAAAACACTATGGGCAGAGCAAAGCTTACAGTCAGAGTAAATACCCTGAAAACGGATAAAGCCACTCTGAAAGCTTCTCTTGAAAAAAGCGGTATATCGTGTACTGAAAGCGATATTTCCGAAAACGCTCTTTTTCTCTCCGATACGGGTTCGATAGAAGCTAAAGAAGAGTACAGACAAGGACTTTTTCACGCACAGGATATATCCTCACAGATATGCTGCGAGGTTCTTGCTCCCGAAAGCGGAATGACGGTTTATGATTTCTGTTCCGCACCAGGAGGAAAAGCATTTACTATGGCACAGCTTATGAACGGTAAGGGAAGCATAAAGGCATTTGATATGTATGAGCATAAGGTAAAGCTTATACATAACGGAGCTTACAGGCTTGGCATAAAGAATATCTCAGCCGAAGTAAGGAACGCACTTGAAAAAAACGATATGCCATTGGCAGACAGGGTATTGTGCGATGTTCCCTGCTCGGGACTCGGAATAATAAGACGCAAGCCCGAAATAAAATACAAGGAAAATCTCGGGTTTAAGGAGCTTCCTCAGCTTCAGTACGATATTCTTTGCAATTGCTCGAAGTACGTCAGAAAGGGAGGAAGGCTTGTATACTCAACCTGTACGCTGAATCCTGAGGAAAACGAGCTGAATGTAAAAAGGTTTTTATCTGAATATTCAGAGTTTAAACCCTTGAACATTACTTTGAATAGTGGTATAATCAAAAAGATAGATAGTATGGAGAATGCCGTTACTTTGCTGCCGTGTGAGAGTAATGACGGATTTTTCATAAGTCTGTTTGAAAGAACAGGCTGAGCATTTTAAATTTTAAATTTTACATTTTATAAAAACAGTGAGGTCATACTGATGAGACTTAAAGATATAAAATCTCTCTCATATGAGGAGCTTTGCGAAGAAATGAAAGCTTTGGAGCTGCCTGCATACAGAGGAGGTCAGATATTTTTGTGGCTTCACGGAAAAAATGCTTCATCTTTTGATGAAATGCTGAATATTCCGCTTAATATCAGAAAAACTTTATCAGAGAAATATTATATTGCGTGTGCAGCTATTGAAAAAAAGCAGATTTCCTGTTATGATGGTACGGTAAAATATCTTTACCGACTGAATGACGGAGAATTTATAGAAGCGGTTCTTATGAGCTATCATCACGGATATACTATATGTATATCAACGCAGGTCGGCTGCAGAATGGGCTGTACGTTCTGTGCGACAGGAAAAAGCGGATTTGCAAGAAATCTTACGCCTTCCGAAATGATTTCTCAGATACAGCAGGCGGAAAAGGATAACGGAATAAAAATTTCCAACATAGTTCTTATGGGAATGGGAGAGCCGCTCGATAATTTTGAAAACGTGATAAAATTTCTTTCACTGGTTAGCAGCGACAAGGGAATGAATATAGGAATGCGACATATAACGCTGTCAACCTGCGGAATAGTGCCTAAGATATACGAACTTGCTGAGCTTAAATTACAGATAACGCTTTCGGTATCGCTGCACGCACCAAACGACAGTATAAGAAGCAGGACAATGCCGATAAACAGAAAGTACGGAGTAAGACAGCTTATCGAAAGCTGCAGATATTATGCTAAAACTACAGGAAGAAGAATAACCTTTGAGTACGCTATGATAGACGGCGTAAATGACAGCAGAGAGTGTGCATATGAGCTTGCAAAGCTTATAAAAGGTATGATATGTCATGTAAATCTTATACCCGTAAACAGTGTAAGCGGTTCGGATTACAGAAAAAGCAAAAAGAAAAGGCTGGAAGAATTCAGTAAAATCCTTGAGAGTAATTCCATAGCAGCAACGGTAAGGAGAACTCTGGGTTCAGATATAGATGCCTCATGCGGACAGCTGAGGAGAAAACATATATCCTGAAACGGGAAAAATTTATAGAAAAGGAGGACATCGGAATGGAGCTTTACACCAGAACAGATATTGGTTTGGTACGCTCAAGCAATCAGGACTCCGTAGACGGAGGATTTCTGCATGACGGAAAAGTAATGTGGGCAGTGCTTTGTGACGGAATGGGCGGAGTGAACGGCGGAAGTATTGCGAGCAGTACGGCAGCAGAGATTGCAAGGGAAAATATGAGCTTTTTTGATATTCACGCAAGTGAGGCTCAGTCCGAGAACTTCCTGTGTGAAGTAGTAGCTAAGGCAAACAGTGCGGTTTATAACAGACAGAAAAGAGATATATCTCTGCACGGAATGGGAACTACAATGGAGCTTGTGGTTGTATGCAGAAGGTGGGCGATGGTGGCTCACGTCGGCGACAGCAGGGTTTATTGTATACACAGGAACAGGATAAGACAGATTACGGAGGATCATTCCGTAGTACAGGAAATGGTCAACCGTGGGGAACTTACGCCACAGCAGGCAAGGGTACATCCAAACAGAAACTACATAACCAGAGCGGTTGGTGTAAGTCCGAGTGTTCGGACAGATTATATTGAGTTTCCGTTCGAGAGCAACGACATTATTATAGTATGTTCGGACGGACTGTCAAATTATATATCAGGTGAGAGCATACTTAGTTACTCAAGGCTTTATGAGGGTGACGAGCTTACAAAAGCCTTGGTTGAAAAAGCTAAAAATCACGGCGGTGCGGATAATATATCCGTTGCTGTTTTGTATGCAAATAATATTCGGGAGTGATGTTTATGGATAAGTATGTGGGAAAGAAACTTGACGGAAGATATGAAATACAGGAGCTTATAGGCGTAGGCGGAATGGCAACCGTATACAAGGCAAGAGATGTAAAGAATAACAGAATTGTAGCTATAAAGATACTGAAGGACGAGTTTTCAAAAAACGGAGAGTTTATAAGACGCTTCAAGAATGAATCCAAGGCTATAGCTGTATTGTCACACCCGAATATAGTCAAGGTTTACGATGTAAGCTTCGGAGATGTCATACAGTATATTGTAATGGAGTACATCGACGGAATAACGTTGAAGGAGTATCTTGACCAGCAGGAAAATAAAATTGACTGGAAAATGGCAGTATACTTTACAAGTCAGATACTGAAGGCAATGCAGCATGCCCACGAAAAGGGAATAGTCCACAGGGACGTAAAGCCGCAGAATATGATGCTTCTTCAGGACGGCACAATAAAGGTAACTGATTTCGGAATAGCAAGATTTTCCAATACCGAAACACGTACAATGACTGATAAAGCAATAGGCTCGGTTCACTATATAGCTCCCGAACAGGCAAAGGGCGACAGAACAGACGGAAAAAGCGATGTGTATTCAATAGGTGTAATGCTTTATGAAATGCTTACAGGAAAGCTTCCGTTTGAAGCTGAAAATGCGGTTTCCGTAGCAATTATGCAGCTACAGTCCAACCCTCAGCCGCCCAGAGAGATAAATCCTGATATTCCCGAAGGACTTGAGGAAATAACGCTCAAGGCTATGAGAAAAGAACCGTCACAGCGTTACAAATCCGCAGAGGATATGCTCAGGGATTTGCAGGAGGTAAACAAGAAGCCGGGTACAGTGTTCGGCTATGAATATCCGGCAGACAATGAGGAGCTTCCGCCCGATGAAGAAGAGGCTATGTATGCAAAGTATGCAGAGGCGGCAGAAAAGGGACGTTCACCCGTATTCAATGCACTTGTGGGAATTTTCACAGCATTTATACTTTGTGCCATACTGTTCGGTTCGCTTGCACTGCTGCATTCATGCGAAGCAAGCAATACGGCTTCCGTAGATATTCCTGATTTTATAGGAAAGAAATATGCCGATGTAACTTCGGACAAGTCCGTTAATTTCAACTGGGACGTTATAAATGTATATGATGCGAGCAAGCCTGAGGGTGAGATACTTGCTCAGGAGCCTGAAGCGGGTTCAAAGAAGGTAAAAGAGGGTGCAGTGATTACCCTTACCGTAAACAGCTCCGATACACTCATAGGAGTACCCTATGTTGCAGGCGACCCCGAAGAAACTGCTGTGGCAAAGATAAAAGCAAAAGGTTTGTCGGCTGAGGTTGTTTATATCGAGGACGAGAACACAGCCGAGGATATAGTAAGAGATACAACACCGAAGGCAGGAAGTGAAATTGCCGTTACCGAAAGTGTAAAGGTTTTCGTTAAGAAAACGGTTGTAAAGACAACGGTTACAGTTCCCGACCTTTCCAATATGACAAGGGATCAGGCATCTGAGGCAGTTGCAGGAGCAGGTCTTGCATTTGACTACGAGTATAACAATGAAATTGACCAGCCGGCTGAAACAGTACTTGGTCAGAGTCCGATGAAAGGCTCTGTTGTACAGAAATCAAGCACAGTAAAGGTTTATGTCGCAAAGGGTATAGAAAAGTATAAGATACTTGATATAACGGCACTTCTTCCTACAAACGCTACAACGGAATGTGATGTAAGAGTTACGGTTGACGGAGTTCTTGACGCATCTGCAAGCAGAAGAATGGTTCCTGCTTCGGAGGGTACGCTCAATTTCTCGGTAAGAGGAAAGGCAACATCTGTAGTTTATATAGAGATAGACAATCAGATTTGGAGAAGATATGAGATAGATTTTGTAAATTCCAATGTACAGTTTGCAGCAGGAAGTTATATACCTGCAAACCGTCCCACTGAAGCTCCTACAGAACCTGAGATTGTTCCGCCGCCGTATGAAGAAGAGCCTACAGAGACCGAATATGTTCCCTCTGAAGAGCCTACAACCGCAGACGATGACAACGGCGATGATACGGAAGACGGTGACGAATAACAAGAGCAATTCCGTAATATAATGATTTTTTGATGCACTTCTTTGATTAATGCTCAGGGAAGTGCATTTTTATGAGAGCTGTCAGAAATTATACCGCAGAGCTGATATGAATAAATATGGCATAAAGGCGGTGTAAAATTCAACAAGTATTTGCGGACATAAAACAAAATTTTTAAAAATCTTGACTATAACGGTAAAGTAGTATAAAATTATAGGGGATATTTTAAATATTGAGCTAAAATATAAATATTTTAAAAGAGGGAATTTTACAATGGAAAAATTAAAAAAGCGTAGTACTGATATGCTCGCAAGGCTGTGGAAAAGCTTTCGTAAAAATTTTCCTGTTGCCATATTGGGAATATTACTGTGCTTTATAGTAAGATTTATGTTTGGCAGGGCAAACGTTGTAACGGCACTGGTATCGGTGATAGGCATAAGAGAGCTTTACGGAACGACAATAAAGCTGACAAACTATATGCGTTACGGAATAACGCTGCTTGCCGTTGTACTTCTCGGCACGTTTGGCGGTATGAATTTTATTGCCGCAGCAGTCATAAATTTTGCGGTTATAGGATTTACGGCATTTGTGCTTTATGACAATCTTCAGCCGACAGGTGCTTATTTTACGATTTCCCTGCAGGTGCTGCTTATGGAGTATTCCGGAGGAATAGCTCCTGCACATATTCCGAGAAGGCTTCTGTGCGTACTGTTCTGTATGGCGGTATCAGGTGCGGTTATGCTTGTCGCCAACAACTTTTTCAGAAAGCACGAGGACGATGAATATGTCATAGCAGGCTGCAAGGCTATAGCTGACAAGATGAGGAAATTAGTCAGCGGTGAAGCTATTTCCGATGACAAGGATTTATTTTCGGTTACAAGTGAGTTTTGCAAAGAGAATTATTCTTCATTTGTAGACCAGTGCTACATACTGGACGAAAGCAAAAAAAGGGACTTTCTGTCTTTGCTTACTATGGAGCAGATAAGCGACCTTATTTACGATACGGAAACAAAGCTTTCGGAATTAAGCGAAAACGATACGGAATATTTTGAAGAATTAATCAGGATTTTTTCAAGAGCAAAGTCCATAAAAAGACTTGCGATAGAGCTTAACGGATTTGTTGACGAGTATTCTATATCCAATCCCCAGCTTTCGTCGCTGTGGAAAAAGTATCTTCTCAGCCTTGTGGATTATGCAAAGTACAAGAACAAGCCTGTTATAAAAAAGGGAACGTTCAACGAAGCTTTCAAATTCAGGCTTTCCGTTTTGAAAAAGCGTTTTTCGTACAGCTCGTCATACAATCTAAGAAAGGCTATACAGATAGCAGGAATAGTTGCCTTGTTTACGTTTATAGCAAAGATACTTCCTGTAACAGAGGCTATGGTACTTCCTGTGGCATCGTTCTGTGTTCTTGCCATATACCCTGAGGTAAAGCTCAGAGCTACAATACCCGGAATTGTCGGAATTATATCTCTGATAGTGGTTTATATGCTGATACTCGGAGCAGTTCCGTTTGACATCAGACTGCCTGTATCTTATATGATATCAATGGTGGGAATATCGGTAACATCAAGTCATTTTATGAAAGCGGGATTTTCTGTACAGCTTATATCCTCTGTAGTATATCCTACGGCAGTTATGAGTCCCGAGATTATTGTAAAAATTGTTATGGTTATACTGGGTTGCTGCCTTAGCTGGCTTCTTGTCAGATGGATATGCAATACACCCGACCACAGAAAATATAAGCTGCATATAAGCGACCTCGCACAGGTAAACTGGACTTCTATGAGCCTGCTTCAGAGTGCAAGGCTGAATAATTCAACTGTGGGTTATCTCTGCGAATTTATGTTTATTCAGCATCTTATGCTTGAGCATATAAGCAACAGCTCAAAGGATTTGGTGGACAGCAACAGGATACGCTATTCAAATATGCTTTCGTTCAACTGCGATTTGCTGACGGAAATAGCATATGCTATGACAATTCTTAAACCTGTAGCTTTGCCCAAGGAATGGATTATAGCTATGAAAAAACGTCTGACAAACGTATTCTAGTATACTTATTTATGATAAATCAGAAAGCCTGCGTCAGCACTCAGGCGGCGATTGCACAGTCAAAAGCAAAGCTTTTGACAATTTAAATGGCATACCATTTAAATTCCCACGCAGACACAAGTCTGCGTGGGTTTGCAATCGCCGCAGCGTAGGCGTAAGCTTGTAATTTGAAAAGAAAAACATAGAAAATTGATAGGAGTGTGCCTTTTAATGATTAGTGGTGCTGAGATAATGGTAAAATGTCTGGAGCAAGAGGGCGTGGAGATAGTATTCGGTTATCCCGGAGCAGCCATATGTCCTTTTTACGACGCTCTTCTTGATTCCGATATAAAGCATATACTTGTAAGGCAGGAGCAGAATTCTGTTCATGCAGCCAGCGGATATGCACGTTCGGTCAGCAAGCCGGGTGTATGTGTGGCTACCTCAGGGCCGGGAGCTACAAATATGATTACGGGAATAGCTACAGCTTATATGGATTCGATACCGATAGTAGCGATAACGGGACAGGTAAGAAGCGACCTGATAGGAAGAGATGTTTTTCAGGAGGCAGATATTACGGGAGCGTGTGAACCTTTTGTAAAGCACAGCTATCTTGTAAGGGATACCGAGGATTTGCCCAGAGTGTTCAAAGAGGCATTTTACATAGCCACAACGGGAAGACCCGGGCCTGTGCTTATAGATGTTCCGATAGATATTCAGTCAAATAAGGTAAAGAAGTTTTCATATCCGAAGAAAGCCGAGATAGCAGGATATAAGCCTACAGTTGAGGGACATACAAGACAGATAGAAAAAGCAGCAGAGCTTATAAAAAGTGCTTCAAGACCTGTAATATGTGCAGGAGGCGGAGTGCTTACATCGGGAGCAAAGCTTAAGCTTGTAGAGTTTGCTATGAAAACAGGAATACCCGTAGTTTCCACTATGATGGGAATAGGTGTTATGCCGACCGAAAACAAGCTTTATCTGGGAATGCTGGGTTCTCACGGAAAGAGAGTTGCAAACAGAGCAATTCACGAAGCTGATGTGATAATGATATGCGGTGCGAGAGTAGGCGACAGGGCAGTAGCATCACCCGACCAGCTTTCGGTTCGTTCCAGCATAATACATATAGATATAGACCCTGCGGAAATAGGAAAGAATGTAGAAGCGACAATTCCTATAGTAGGTGATATGAAATCGGTAATAAGTCATCTTTGCGATATTATAGGCGACTATCACGTGCCGCATATGTGGGAGGATACAACGGAGCGTTGGAAGCAGGAGCTTTTCAGAATACCGCCACGCTTTGACGGCTGTGTCGAACCCAGAAGCTTTGTTGCAAGACTTTCGGAAATGCTTCCTAACAAGTCGATACTTGTGGCAGATGTAGGACAGAATCAGATTTGGTGTGCAAACAATTTCCGTATCAAGGAAGGAAGATTTCTTACAACAGGCGGTATGGGTACAATGGGATATTCCGTACCGGCGGCAATAGGAGCAAAATTCGCAAGACCCGACAGACAGGTTGTGGTAGTATGCGGTGACGGTTCGTTCCAGATGGGAATGAATGAGCTGGGAACAATAGCTCAGAACCATCTCAACGTAAAGATAATAATTATGCGTAATGACAGGCTTGGTATGGTAAGAGAGCTTCAGAAAAATTTATATGACGGACGTTATTCGGGAGTATTCCTTGATGATGAAACGCCCAGCTTTACAAAGATTGCTGAGGCATACAATATTGATTCGGCATATGCGACTTCAAATGAAGAGGCTGAGAAATATGCCCAGGAGATGATAAAATCGGATAAACCATTTTTGCTGGTGTGCAGAGTTAGTCCTGATACGCCGTCTATTTAAGATAAACAGGAGGACTTTTTTATGAAGCATACTATATATATACTGGTAGAGAACTATGCAGGAGTTCTGAGCAAGGTCACAGGTCTTTTCTCAAGAAGGGGATTCAACATAGAGAGCCTTGCTGTCGGAATAACAACTGATATAAACGTTTCGAGAATTACAATCATAGCCGATGGTGACGAGTATGTTGCCGAACAGATTAAAAAGCAGCTCAACAAGCTTATACCCGTTATTGAGGTTAAAATTCTGAAAGATTACGTCAGCCGAGAGCTTGCACTTGTAAAGGTAAACTGCAATACGAGCAGCAGGGTTGAGATTATGGGTATCGCAGAGCTTATGAACGCTAAAATAATAGATGTAAGCACAAATACGATAACACTCCAGATTACCGATACATCTGATAATATAGAAACGCTTGTAAATCTGCTGAGAACCTACGGAATTAAGGAAATAGTAAGAACAGGTACGGTTGCAATAGAACGTACCAGAGGAAAGTAAAACAAATTTTGTTCATAAACTTTGTAAATTATTGACATCAACGCTTTAAAGGTGTATTATACTAGTTAGCCACATTATGGCGTAAGGAGGATTTTTTAAAATGAAAGATTACAGAGAAAATATGAAAGCACATATATATTATCAGAATGACTGTAATTTATCTGTGCTTGACGGAAAGACCATCGCAATTATCGGATACGGCAGCCAGGGTCATGCTCATGCACTCAACCTGAAGGAATCAGGCTGCAACGTAATCATAGGTCTTTACGAAGGAAGTAAATCATGGGCTAAGGCAGAGGCTCAGGGCTTTGAGGTTTTCACAGCTGCTGAGGCTGCAAAGAAAGCCGATATTATTATGATACTTATCAATGACGAGAAGCAGGCAGCTATGTACAAAAAGGATATAGAGCCTAACCTTGAGGCAGGCAATATGCTTATGTTTGCACATGGCTTTGCAATACACTTTGGTCAGATAGTACCTCCCGCTGATGTGGACGTTACTATGATAGCACCTAAAGCACCCGGTCACACAGTTCGTTCAGAGTATCAGGCTGGAAAGGGAACACCTTGTCTTGTTGCTGTTTATCAGGACGCTACAGGAAAGGCTCTTGACAAGGCTCTTGCTTACGGTCTTGGAATTGGCGGTGCAAGAGCAGGATTGCTCGAAACCAACTTCCGTACAGAAACAGAAACAGACCTCTTCGGTGAGCAGGCTGTTCTTTGCGGTGGCGTATGTGCTTTGATGCAGGCTGGTTTTGAAACACTCTGCGAGGCTGGTTATGACCCTAGAAATGCTTACTTCGAGTGTATCCACGAGATGAAGCTTATAGTTGACCTTATTTATCAGTCAGGTTTTGCAGGAATGAGATATTCAATTTCCAATACCGCTGAGTATGGCGACTATATCACAGGACCCAAGATTATCACAGAGGATACAAAGAAGGCTATGAGAAAGATACTTTCCGATATTCAGGACGGTACATTTGCTAAGGACTTCCTCCTTGATATGTCAGCAGGCGGACAGGCTCACTTCCGTGCAATGAGAAAGCTCCACGCTGAAGCTCCTGCCGAAGTTATCGGTCAGGAAGTAAGAAAGCTCTATAGTTGGTCAGACGAGGATAAGCTCATAAACAACTGATTTTTTCTGAAATTATTTAATTTTTACAATCCCTTGTGCAGAAATGGCACAGGGGATTGCTTGCTTTCTGAAAAAAGCACTGAAAAATGCCTGCTGCCTTGTACGGAGCGGCGATTTCAGTCCGTTTCGGAATACTTCCGAAACGAAAATCAAGCGTTACGCTTGATTTTGTCAAAAGCGGACGCTTTTGACGGCTGAAATCGCCACCCGAACAGGCAGCAGGCATTTTGTGACAGTACAGAACTTTTACATGGAAACTATATCTTTTTCTTCAAGCAGTCTGATACCGTTTGCGGTAAGAATAGCTTCGGCTTTATTATTATCCTCAACACGAAGAACAACGGAAGCGAACTTTTTTGAAACGGTGATAAAAGCGTACATATACTCAATATTTATATTGTGTCTGGCGAGAATATGAACGATTTTAGCGAGCGAACCGGGTTCATCGGGGATTGAAACGCCGACAACCTTGGTGATTGATACGAAACAGCCTGAGGATTCGAGAGCCTCCTTAGCTTTTTCGGGGTCTGTAACAATAAGACGGAATATGCCGAAGTCCTGAGTATCGGCAACGCTCATAGCACGGATATCGATACCTGCCTCAGCGATTGAATCCGTAATGGTTACGAGTTTACCCTCTTTGTTTTCCACAAATATGGATAATTGTTTTACAGCCATAAAAAAACCTCCTTTAAAAATATAAGATAAAATAGTAAAGATTTTAGTCAATCAGCTTACGCTTGTCTATAACTCTTACAGCCTTGCCTTCAGAGCGAGCTATACTTTTAGGAGCAACAAGACGTACTCTGGGGTTAATGCCAAGCATAGTTTTCATAGCACTCTGAAGCTGTTTTTCTCTCTGAGTGATACCGTTAGGAATATCGGAGAAATCCTCTTCTCTCATTTCAACGTGTACATCGAAGGTATCGGTATTATTAACTCTGTCAACGATAATCTGATAGTTGGGAGCATAACCGCAGTTAAGAAGTACAGTTTCAATCTGGCTGGGGAACACGTTTACGCCTCTTATAATCATCATATCATCAGAACGCCCCATAGGCTTTGTCATTTTAACGAATGTTCTTCCGCAGGAGCATTTTTCACGTGAAAGAATACATATATCTCTTGTACGGTAACGCAAGAGAGGGAAAGCTTCCTTGTCGAGAGAAGTAAACACAAGCTCACCCTTAGAGCCGAGAGGGAGAACCTCACCGGTATCAGGATTAATTATTTCGGCGATGAAGTGATCTTCGTTTATGTGCATACCTGACTGTTCCTCACATTCAAAAGCAACACCCGGGCCGCTTATTTCTGTAAGACCGTATATGTCGTATGCTTTTATTCCAAGGGAGTTTTCAATATTTCTACGCATTTCCTCAGTCCAGGGTTCAGCACCGAATATTCCGGCTTTAAGCTTATTATCTTCGGGTTTGAATCCCTTTTCTTTAAGGGATTCGCCTATGTAGGCAGCATAAGACGGTGTACAGCAAAGAATTGTTGAATTTAAATCCATCATAAACTGTATCTGTCTGTCAGTATTTCCGCTTGACATCGGCAGAGTAAGACAGCCGACCTTGTGAGAGCCTCCGTGCAGACCTGCACCGCCTGTAAACAGACCGTAGCCGTAGCTTACCTGACAGACATCGTGCTTATCGCCGCCTGCGGCAACTATTGCACGGGCACAGCACTCCTCCCACATATCAACATCGTTTTGTGTATAGAAAGCAACTACACGTTTTCCTGTTGTTCCCGAGGTTGAGTGAATACGCACACAGTTTTTGATATCGGTTGCAAGTAAGCCGTAAGGATATGCTTCCCTCAAATCGTCCTTTTTAACAAAAGGCAGCTTGTGCAAATCCTCAGTTCCTTTTATATCCTCAGGCTTTACACCCTTTTCGTCCATAAGTCTGCGATAATACTCCACATTATCGTAAACATAACGTACCTGTTTTACAAGCTTTTCGTCCTGAATTTTTTTGATGTTTTCGGCAGACATAGTTTCTTTTTCAGGTTGAAAATACTTTTTCTGCAATTTTACCACACTCTCTTTTTTATTATATTCTTAAAACCTCTGTCAGCTTTCCGACTATGGCGATTGCAGCCGTTCAAAAGCTTTGCTTTTGAACGCATTCAGGCGGTATACCGCCTGAATGCCACGGAAGATAAATCTGCCGTGGGCTGCAATCGCCGAAAAGAAGCTCAGAGTATCAGTTGTTATATCCAAGACTGAAGGCTTTTTTGTTTATTTTGATAAAGTTAGGCTTTACGCATTTTTCTATAGCGTTTTCCCATTTCTCATAAGAAATATCGAAATATTTAGCAAGTCTGCCCATAAGAACTATATTACAAGCCTTTGCAGAGCCTGCCTCAGAAGCAAGAGAAAGAGCATCTATAGCGTCAACATTTGCACCTTTTGACTGCATTTCATCAAGAACATTTTCAGGATAGGAAGCATTTCCGATTATAACGGGCATAGGGTCTATCTGCTGAGTATTTACGATGACAGTACCGTCTTTTTTAAGATTTTTAATATATCGTGCAGCTTCGATTTTTTCAAAGCTTACGATAAAATCAGCTTCTCCCTCCTCGATTACGGGAGAAAAAACTCTGTCGCCGAATTTTACATAAGTGACAACAGAACCGCCACGCTGGCTCATACCATGAACTTCACTTACTTTAACGTCAAAGCCCTCGTCAACGAGAAGTCTGCCAAGTAATTTGGAGGCAAGCAAAGAACCCTGACCGCCTACACCAACAATCATTATATTTTTAGTTGCCATAAGATTATTCCCCCTCACATTCAAAAGCATCAAAAGGACAAAGTCCTGCACAGACACCGCAGCCTATGCACAATGTCTTGTCAATGACAGCGTTTCCGTCCCTGAATGAAATTGCAGGACAGCCGAACTTCATACAACGCTTACAGCCTCTGCATTTATCTTTGTTTACCGAAAGCGGTTTTTTAGGCTTGACATACTTTAGCAGAACACAAGGTCTGCGTGATATGATAACCGAAGGCTCATTCTTTGCTAGTTCTTCCTTTACAGCCTTTTCGCATTCATCAAGATTGTAGGGGTCAACAACTCTGACAGAGTTTATGCCTATGGATTTGCAGAGAGCTTCAAGATTTACCTTGCCTGCGGGGTCGCCCTTTATATTGAAACCTGTAGTAGGGTTCTGCTGATGACCTGTCATACCCGTAATTGAGTTATCAAGTATGATTACGGTAGAATTTGACTGATTATATGCCACATTTATCAGACCTGTAACACCTGAATGAATAAAAGTGGAATCTCCGATAACACATACGGTTCTGCCCTCAGTCTGACCGTCACCGGCTTTGTTATAGCCGTGAAGTCCTGAAACGGAAGCTCCCATACAGAGTGTCATATCAAGAGCGTTCAGCGGAGGCATAGCACCCAGCGTATAGCAGCCGATGTCACCCAGAACTGTAATTTTATTTTTGGCAAGAACATAGTACATTCCACGGTGAGGACAGCCTGCACACATCATAGGAGGTCTTACGGGAATATTTGTATCAAGGCAGATATTTTCATTTTTGTCAAGTCCGAAAGCTTCAGCTATGGTTTTCTGAGAGAACTCTCCGAGAATTGAGAACTTTTCTTTACCGATAACATCAATTCCGAGTGTCTTGCAGTGAGTTTCAATAACAGGGTCAAGTTCCTCTATAACGTAAACCTTTGAAACCTTTTCGGCAAATTTCTTGATAAGCTCCACAGGAAGGGGATTTACAATACCGAGCTTCAATACAGAAACGCTGTCACCGAAAACCTCTTTTACATACTGATAAGATGTAGAGGAAGTTATTATACCGAAATCATAAGTTCCGTTGCCATCTTCAATTCTGTTAAGAGGTGAGGTTTCGGCATATTCAATAAGCTTTTTAGTTCTTTCCTCAACAAAAGGGTGACGTGCTATTGCATTTGCAGGAGCCATTATATATTTCTGAGGATTTTTAACATATTCCTTTGTTATTTCAGTTCTTTCGCCCTTTTCGACAATACTCTGTGAATGTGCAACTCGTGTACACATCTTTATTAAAACAGGTGTATCGAACTGTTCCGAAATTTCGTAAGCAACTTTTGCAAAGTCGAGAGCCTCCTGTGAATCTGACGGCTCAAGCATGGGAACTTTTGCAGCAACGGCATAATGACGTGAATCCTGTTCATTCTGAGAAGAGTGCATTCCGGGGTCATCTGCAACGCAGATAACCATACCTGCATTCACACCCGTATATGACATAGTAAAAAGAGGGTCGGCAGCTACGTTAAGACCAACGTGTTTCATACAGCAGGCAGAGCGTTTTCCTCTGAGAGAAGCTCCGAAAGCCGTTTCTGTAGCTACCTTTTCGTTGGGAGCCCATTCGCAGTAGGTATCATTGAATTTTGCAAATTCTTCGGTTATTTCAGTACTCGGAGTACCCGGATAACTCGATATAACCGAACAGCCGGCCTCGTAAAGACCACGTGCAAGAGCGGCATTTCCTATCATAAGTTCTTTCATTTTCTTACCACCTTATATAGAATTAAAAAATATTTATTACTGGTTTCTGAGGTCAACAATTCTCTTAGCCTTGCCCTGAAAACGTTCAATAGTTTTGGGAGCAACCAGAGTAACCTTTGCTCTGAGTCCGAGAATAGATTTCATTTTAGCTTCTATAAAGCTTTTAAGGTCGCTCAATCTCTGATAATTTTCGAGCAATTCAGCATTATTAAGCTCAACCTTTATTTCGAGATTATCTCTGAAATGTTCTCTTGTTATTACGAGCATATAGTGAGGAGCAATATCCTTTATATTTATAAGTATGTTTTCAATCTGAGTAGGGAATACGTTTACACCTTTTATAATGAGCATATCATCAGTTCTGCCCATAGTCTTAGCCATTCTTGCGTGAGTTCTTCCGCAGGAGCAGGGTTCATAGCTTATTTTTGTAATATCCTTTGTTCTGTATCTGAGAACAGGCATACCCTTTCTTGTAAGGGTAGTTATTACCAGTTCGCCTACTTCGCCCTCACCAAGACGCTTTCCTGTTTCGGTATCGATTATTTCGGGCAGGAAATGATCCTCAGCGAAGTGCATACCGTTTCTTGCCTCACAGTCACCCGAAACACCAGGACCTCCAAGCTCAGTCATACCGTAGTTATCGGAAACACGTATATCAAAGTTTGCCTCTATCTGAGAACGCATAGCAGGCGTACAAGGTTCTGAACCGAGTATTCCAAGTCTTAAAGAGTAGTCAGAAAGCGGATAGCCTGCTTCCTTTACAGCTTCCGAAAGATACAGTGCATAGGAAGGTGTTGCAACAAGACCTGTAACACCGTAGTCACGCATCATCATAAGCTGTTTTTCTGTATTACCTGATGAAGCCGGTATAACCGTAGCACCAATATTTTCAAGTCCGTAGTGAAGTCCGAGAGCACCCGTGAAAAGACCGTATCCGAAGCTTATCTGAACAACATCGTCAGCAGTAACTCCGCCTGCCATAGCAACACGGGAAACGCAGTCTGCCCAGATTTTTATATCCTCTTTTGTGTATACTCCGACAGTAGGTTTTCCTGTTGTACCTGATGATGCGTGTATACGCACAATATCCCTCATAGGCACAGCCATAAGACCGAAAGGATAATTATCACGGAAATCATCTTTTGTGGTAAAAGGAATATACTCAATATCTGATAAAGTCTTTATTTTTGAACCGTCCAGAACTCCGGCTTCGGTAAGACGCTTATTGTAAAGCGGTACGTTATCATAGCAGTATTTTACAATATACTTCAGACGTTCAAGCTGAATAGCTTCTATTTCTTCTCTGGGGAGAGTTTCAATATCTTTTTGAAACATCATTTTTATCATTTCCTTTTCATTAAAAAATACGCTGCGTTTGACGTAGGCAACGTTAGTTTACATATCTAAATATAGTACAGATTTGCGGCTTTGCTCACGATGCGATTGCAGACGACAAAAGCGTTCCGCTTTTGTCAACCATCAAGCTAAGCTTGATGGTTCGTTTCGGACAAGTCCGAAACGGTCTGCAATCGCCAAAAAAACGAACTCAGCCGTATACCTTTGTTTACAGCGGTTATGCAGAAATCTTTAAGAGTGTTATTTTCTTGCGGATTTTTTAGCTTTTACATTTTTTGAAGTCTTTGAAGCCTTTGAAACCTGTACAGCTTCTTCCTCGTCACCGATATATTTTTTAGAAGAAGCAGTTACTTTTCTGTCATAGCATGAGAATATGGAATTTACTCTTTGGGTGTCTTTTGCAGGAGCTATAAGTGTAATAAGAGGGGTAATAATGATACCAAGAAGCATAGCGAGCATACCTGCATTGATAGGTGACTTGAAATATTCCAGAACAGCATTATCGAACTTGATACCGCCGAGATTACAGATAAACGAAGCAAGCGAAATACCTATACCCAAAGCGAAATTAACCCATACAGCAACTTTGGGAACTTTTTTGAGATAAAGACCATACATAAAGGGAGCAAGAAAAGCACCTGCCAAAGCACCCCATGAAACGCCCATCATCTGGGAAATGAACATAACAGGAGAGTTTACCTGAATTATAGCGATGACTGCTGAAACTGTTATGAAAAATACGATAAATACTCTCATAAGCAGAACCTTTTTCTTTTCAGTCAGGGATTTCTGAGAGCAGAAAACAGGGTCGATAAAATCTATGGTAAGAACAGAGCTTGAAGTAAGAACAAGGCTTGAGAGCGTACTCATAGAAGCTGAAAGAACGAGTATAACAACTATACCCATAAGGACAGGGGAGAGGTTTTCCAGCATTGTGGGGATAACAGCATCGTAACCGCCCTCAGGCTTTACACCGTCGGCACTCATTTTTCCGAAAAGTCTGCCGAAGCCGCCGAGGAAATAACATCCGCCTGCAACTATTACAGCAAAGATTGTAGATACGATGGTACCTGTATTTATAGATTTTTCTGACTTGATAGCATAAAACTTCTGAACCATCTGAGGAAGTCCCCATGTTCCGAGAGAGGTAAGTATAACAACGCCGATAAGGCTTAAAATATCAGGACCGAAGAAAGACGTATAAGCACCCTTGAACTCATTTCCGGCAGGAGTTGTTACGCTTTGCTGTGAAAGTAAAGCTATAGTTTCGTAGAATCCTCCGTTTATGCTAAGAACGGCAAATATTACGGCAACAATACCTATCAGCATAATAATACCCTGAATAAAATCATTTATTGCGGTAGCCATATATCCGCCAAGTACAACGTAAATTCCAGTAAGTAAAGCCATAGCGACAACACAGTATGTATAGGGTATTCCGAAAGCCATTTCAAAAAGTCGGGAAAGACCATTGTAAAGAGATGCGGTATAAGGAATAAGGAAGAAAAAGATTATAACCGAAGCGGCAATTTTCAAAGCCTTGGAATTATATCTTTTGAAAAAGAAATCGGGCATAGTAGAAGAATCCAGATGCTGTGTCATAACTCTGGTACGTCTGCCGAGAGTTTTCCACGCAAGCAGAGAGCCTAGTATGGCATTACCTATACCGATCCATGTGGAAGCAAGTCCGAAACGCCAGCCGAACTGTCCTGCATATCCTACAAATATAACTGCGGAAAAATAAGAAGTACCAAAGGCAAACGCTGTAAGCCAGGGGCCTACCGAGCGGTTTCCGAGTACAAAGCCGTTTACATCTGTTGTTTGTTTACGGCAGTAAATGCCGACCCCTATCATAACGGCGAAGAAAATGATAAGGAACATTACTTTGATGAACATATCCATTTTTAGTTTTCTCCTCAGAATTTATTATTCAAATATCTGAAACACGTGAAATATTTCAGAATATATGCTATAATTAGAAAGCAGCGTAAACGGCACAGTATTTATAAAGTATATGTAAGCCGTATTGTGCAGAAAATAAAAAGTAACAGAGGTAGTAAAGATTATGGTAATTGATTTTCATACACACGTATATCCCGAAAAAATAGCAGAACGCACTCTGAACGCTCTCATAAAGTCCGCAAAGGTAGTTTCCGCACATACAAACGGAACAACAGCAGGTTTGCTGGAAAGTATGGAAAGCTCAGGAATAGACAAATCGGTAATACTGCCTGTTGTTACAAGAAAGGGTCAGTTTGAAACCGTAAACAGCTATGCCGCAGAAATAAATAAGAAGCATAAAAATTTGCTGTCATTCGGAGGAATACACCCGGACGATGACAACATAAAGGAAAAGCTGAAATTTCTGAAAGACAGCGGCTTCAAAGGAATAAAAATACACCCCGATTACACAGGTACTTTCATTGATGATGAAAGATACGTAAATATAATAGCGGAATGTGCAAGGCTGGGACTTCTTGTAGTAACCCACGCAGGAGCAGATCCTGCTTTTGACGTAATACACTGTACACCCGAAAAGGGCAGAGCAGTTCTGGAAAAAGTGACTGATATTACAGGAAGTAAAGAGCCGTTTATGATATTTGCACATCTTGGAGGAATGTTTGTCGGTAAAGATGTTGAGAAATATCTTCTGGGAAGCAACTGTTATATAGATATAAGCTGTTCGTTTTCCTCGCTGCAAAGTTTTTGCGATACGGACGATGAAGATGTTGTCAACGTAATAAAAAAGCACGGAGCTGACAGGATACTTTTTGCAACAGACAGCCCTTGGAACAATCAGAAGGAATACCTTGAGCATTTCAGACAGCTTGAAGGTATTACTGATTACGAAAAGGAGCTTATTCTGCACAAAAATGCTGAAAGGTTACTTCACACAGCCTGCTGAACAGAAATTTTTGGCTGAAAACCATTGAATTTATGTAAATCGCTTTTATATTATAAAGCTTTACGTTGCTAAAGTCAATTGCTTTTATCAAATATAAGTGCAAACGTTTATGAAAAAATTAACCGAAGTTACGTTATTTTGGTTATGAATTACTTAAATATGCTATGAAACATAAAAAAGTTAAGTCAGAGTTCTTCTTAAGACCCCTGCTTAACTTTTTTATGTTCAGAAAATCAATATATGTTTATTTACCTGTTGAGCCGAAGCCGCCGCTGCTTCTTTGTGTTTCAGACAAGTCATTTGTTATATCAATCTGAGGAATACATACAGGCATAATGACCATTTGTGCTATACGGTCATTTGGATTGACTGTGTAAGAACGGTTGCTTTGGTTTATAAGACCAACGCATATTTCCCCACGGTAATCGCTGTCGATAACGCCGACACCGTTTGAAAGTGATATGCCGTGTTTTATTCCCAGACCGCTTCTTGCAAATATGAATGCTCCGAAGCCGTTGTCGGGCAATTCTATAGAAATTCCTGTGGGTATTATTTTTCGTTCTCCTGTGGCAAGCGTGACAGCTTCACTAAGGCAGGCATACAAGTCCATACCTGCTGAGCCGTTTGTTGCTCTTGTCGGGATAATGGCGTTTTCGTGCAGCTTTTTTATTTTAAGCTTCAATTTTATTTCCCCTTCCGTATGTGTGTGTTTAAGGGTTTCACCCTTAAAAATCCTGACCAAAGGCTCTGCCTTTGGAAACCGCAAGCCTTTGAAAAGGCTTGACCCAAACTCTATGTTTTTTATATTATTCCCTTGTAGTAAAGACCTCGTGTATATTTGCCGTCAGGATTTTTTTCGTACAGCATTTTTTTGAGAATATCAAGCTTTTGTTCTGTATTTTCGGTAGTGAAAAGCATTGTGCCGAAGCTTGCTGAATAAAGCTCGTTCAGTCTGTCGCCCATATAAACAGGAACGCTGTTGAAAATCTGAGTACAGCCTCCGCCGCATTTATAAGGAAATTTTATATTTTTTCTGTCGGTTATATATCCAAGACCGCCGCATTGAGAACAGTTTTTAGTTGATGAGTTTTTTCCGGGACAGTTTCTTGTAAGCATAAGGGGAAGTCTGCCATATACAATAGTTCCTATCGGTATTTTTCCGCCGAGAGAGTTTATCTGTTCGAGTGTAAGCTCAAATGATACGTTGATGTCGGAAAGTCTGAGATTTTCGAGAAAGCTTATACTTTCGGTGTTGGTGACGTTCAGTCGGAAATTGCCGTGAATTTCAAAGCCGAGTTCTTTGCATATGGGAACAGAAGCGAGGTTATTTATAAGAACGTGCTTTATATTAAGCTGTGCGGCTTTTCTGAGATGTTCATAAACTTGAGTTTCTCTGCCGAACATACCGGCGTATATTTCAATACCGAGGTTAAAACCTGAATTTATGAGATTTTGCATTATGTGTTCGGGAGTATCTTCGGGAATGAAAACTATTTCGCATTGAGAAAATTCCTGAGGAATTTTCCAGTCGCTGAAAACGGCTCTTAATGAAAAATGTCTTGCAAGACGGCGAGTATTTTTAACCGTAAGATTTACGTCATATACCTTACAGCTTTTATAGCTGCTGAAAATTTGTTCGGTAATGCTGTCAAGAGCGTTTCGCCTGAGTGAGTTAAGCTCGGATATCGGGATAGTTGTATCGGGTTCTATGGCAGTATTTACAGAAATTACCTTGTAGGGTGAATTTCCTGTTTTGGAAAGCTGTTGTACGGCTTTTTCGGCAGTAAGAGGTTTATTTAAAGCTTTTTCGCCTGATTTGCCATACTCACAGGCGGTAAAGCATGTAATATCGTTTTTCTGAACAGATACTTCAAGCTTTGATTCAATACCTGAGTTTAGGGAAAAATCCATTTTTACGGGTATACGCTGAAATTCGTTTTTGTATATGGAATGTATCTGATTTAAAACCTTTGAAGTAGCGGAAATAACATCTTCCTTTTGACGTATTCCGAACATTTCCTTTCCACGTATGCCTTTGTAGTAGCCGTCAGTAAAGCCTGAGCGTGAAAAAACACTTTTAAGAAGCTGTCTGCTTTGTTCATCGGCAGAGCCGTTATCAAGGAATTGTCTTGCAGTATTGACGGAGCAGGCAACATATTCAGGTCTTTTAAGTCTGCCCTCAATTTTTGCGGAGGTTACGCCTGTTGCTTCAAGTCTGCGTAAATGTTCAAGTATTGACATATCTTTAAGACTGAGGTCGTGACCGCTGCCGCCCTCAACTGAAAATGGAAGTCGGCAGGTCTGGGCACACTGACCTCTGTTTCCGCTGCGGCTGCCTAAAACTGAGCTGAAATAGCACTGTCCCGATACGCACATACATAAAGCACCGTGTACGAAAACTTCAAGTTCTATAGGGCAGCTTTTTGCGATTTCCTCAATTTCTGCGAGAGAAAGCTCTCTTGCAAGAACAACTCTGCTGAAACCTAAGCTGTACAGAAGCTTAGCACCATCGGGAGTGTGAATGCTCATTTGTGTTGAAGCATGAAGTTTAAGGTCGGGTATGGCTTTGTGAAGTAATGCGGCAAAGCCTGTATCCTGAACAATTATAGCGTCTACGGGGAGGGAAGCGGCAAGCTTTGCAGTTTCAAGAGCCTGTTCGATTTCGCCGTCGGTAAGCAGAGTATTCATAGTAAGATAAAGCCTGACATCTCTTTTATGGCAGAAGTCAACAGCGTTTCTGAGCTGTTCCATACTGAAATTTTTAGCGGAGGCTCTTGCTCCGAATTTAGTTGTCGCAAGATAAACAGCGTCAGCACCCGACATAACTGCGGCTTTGAGTGCTTCCTCCGAGCCTGCGGGAGCGAGAATTTCGAGATTGTGCATAAAAGTTTCCTACCGTTTCATATAGTTTGTTTTTTCGGAAAGTAAAAAAGCCTGTGTGTACGCTTAGGCAGGCGATTGCAGACATCAAAATCTTCGATTTTGATAATTCAAAGGTTTTACCTTTGAATTGCCGTCAGACCTTGTCTGACGGAGTCTGCAATCGCCGGGAAAGCTGACGCAGGTTTTTATTTTTTATGTTTTTTTGAGCCGTAATTTTTAGGAGAACTGAAATCGTTTTCCTGAGTTTTAATATTGTTAAGCTGCATAGGAGCTGTTTTGATACTTTCGAGAGAAGCAGGAGGTATCGGAACGGCTTTCTGACTGTTGTCAGAAGTGTTTGTGTCCTGTTCAGGAGTTTCGGCAGCTTCAGCGGTTTCGGAGGTTTCAGCGGAAATATCGCTGTTACTTATTTCGGTATAAGTACCTGATTTAAGCTCAGCGATAATTTTATGCAATCCCTCTTTTTCCTCTCTGAGCTGAGCATTTTCGACAAGCAGTTTATTCAGCTTAATAGTAGCTTCTTTAGCGATAGCCTCGCAGTCATCAGTTTTTTTGATAAGCTCTCTGGTAATGACTTTTTCCTTTTCGAGCATATCGCAGTAGTTGAGAGCGGCAACGATAGTAGCCATATGAAGATTAAGCTTAGGGTCGCTGTCATCCAGTTGTTTAATACGCTCGTCAACCATTTTAGCAATTTTTTGAATATAATGAACGCTTTCGTCAGCTTTTATGACGAACTGGCTGCCGCAGATAGTCAGCTTTACACGGGTTTTATTATTTTCCTCACTCATAAAAAGACCCTCCTTTATTCATAAAAGTTTATACTCATTCATTATACTACAATTACAGAGCATATAAAAGAGTTTTTGCGTTAAAAAATTATAAATTTTGACACGGCTTGAAACTTTAAAATATTATCAAAAAATATGTAATAATCTCCAATAAATATATTGCATATTGATATATTTTATGGTATTATTGAATTGCGACACAAACAAAATATTCGTATACAAATTTTAGGCATGTGTTTTTAAATTGCTAAAAATACAAGCTCTTATTTCACATGCCTTAATTGTATATGAAATCTTTGTGTCGCAACAAACGAGCTATGTATTTTTGTGCGTAGCTTCGTTTGGGGCTACGCATTTTTTATTTTAATAAGGAAGGTTGGGAAGATAATGGCAAGTGTAACTGGTAGAATTAAAGAAATAAAACAACCGAGAGGTGGCTATATCAAGGTAAGTGCATTTGATACAATACCTATGGATGATGATGTTATTCTTAATTCTGAGGAAAATATCTCTGCTTCTGTTATTGGTATGCTCTGCTTCTGTTATTGGTATGGCAGTAGATTATCTTACAAGATTTGTTATGGGTAATGATATAAAAGAAGCATTTAAAATATCTTTGTTAGGAGCAAATGCAGCGGAATTATTATATGGAAAAAAATCAATAGCTGTTGCAACAAAATTATTAAAAGGCATTAAAGGTCTCGATGATAATTCAATAATAAACGCATGTAAGCTTGTTACGTTTGACGTTTGGTATAGAAATCCATTGGTAGCACCTAATATTAAGGGGTATAGTGAAATTAATCCAGATAAGCTGACTATTGAAAACATAAAAACTTTGGTTAATAGAAGTATTACATTTTTTGAGAAATATGGCCCAGTGCTTCAGGACGGATTTGATTTTTTACCTGAAAATGCAGATAGGTCTTTGTATGAAAAAATGTTGAAAACAGGTGGTTCATATGGAGGTTATACTGTAACTGTAGAAGCTGGTGACGGTGATTTTTTAACAGATGATACATTATGGGATTTTAAAGTTTCTAAGTCTAAACCTACAAGCAAACATACATTGCAGTTGCTTATGTATTGGATTATGGGAAAACATTCTGGTAAAAGTATTTTTAATAATATTACAAAACTGGGAATATTTAATCCTCG
>ONBJ01000057.1 GCA_900316025.1 uncultured Eubacteriales bacterium | reverse complement strand
ATGGATACTTTACTGAACCATCTTGAGTAATATCCCTTAAAGTCCAAAAAGCCAGCGGAGAATTTCTTTTCCGTTGGCTTTTCATCACTTTGAAATTATATCATAATAACGGTATTATCATATATTATTCGTTATTGTCATTACTTTAAGGGTGATACTATGTCTGAAAATAATCTTTCTGAAAAGTCCTGTTGTTTTTTCGGTCACAGAAACACTCCGCAAAGTGTCGAACCTTTACTTACAGAAACAACAAAAAAAATTGATACTTGAACAGAATGTCCGATACTTCTATGTCGGTAATCAGGGTAATTTTGACAGTATGGTTCTTTCATCTCTGAAAAAACTTAAAGAATCTTATCCGCAGATTGAATATACCGTTGTCCTTGCCTGTATGCCATCAGAAACTACGGATAAAAAATATGGGAACATTTCCCTGTACCCTGACGGTCTGGAATATGTTCCCAAGCGTTTTGCTGTTTCTCACCGAAATAACTGGATGATTAAGCATTCCTATTTTTTATATGCTATATCAGACATCATTTTGGCGGTATATTATTCATTATCTTGTAAAGCATCAAAACCTGTTTCGCCTGTACGGACACGGACAATATCTTCTATATCACTGATAAAAATTTTACCGTCACCTATATGTCCTGTATAGATTGCCTTTACCGCTGTATCGACAACTTGTTTGACAGGTATTTTACATACCACAATATCTATCTGAATTTTTGGTAACAAATTCATTTCAACTTCTACACCACGATAATACTCTGTTTTACCTTTTTGTACACCGCAGCCGAGTACCTGTGTTACTGTCATACCTGTTATACCGATTTCTGTAAGTGCTGTATTCAAATCCGTAAACTTACTTTGTTTGGTAATAATGCTGATTTTGGTAAACTTCACACCGTCAGAAGTGGAAACAGAATGTTCTTTTGATTTAAGCGTAATTTCGACAGCCTTTTCAGGCGGAACATTACCATCTGAAAATTCTTCGGATTTTCCTGTGAGTATCTGAGGAACAGGCATAAAGTCGGCATATGAGCTTGAAAGACCGTGTTCTGTAAGGTCAAGACCTCTTACCTCCTCATCTTTGGAAGCACGAAGTCCGATAGTTTTTTTGATAGCAAAGAAAATCAATGTCATCAATACCGCCGTATACAGTCCTATACAGAAAATTCCGACAAACTGTTTGCCCAACTGTGTAAATCCGCCGCCATACAGAAGTCCTAATGTTGCTTCATCTTTGGAGAAAATTCCGACAGCCAGTGTTCCCCAGATACCGTTACACATATGTACTGCAACCGCACCGACAGGGTCATCAACTTTCAATTTGCTGTCTATAACTTCAACGGCAATAACTACGAGTATGCCTGCTACCATACCGATAATGATTGCTCCCAGAATATCCACTGTGTGACAGCCTGCCGTAATCGCCACAAGTCCTGCAAGTGAGCCGTTAAGCGACATTGAAACATCAGGTTTACCGTTCTTTATCCAAGTATATATCATTGTTGTACATGTAGCAAAGGCAGGAGCAACCGTTGTTGTTGCGAAAATCTGTGCCAGTTGTGTAACATCGCTTGCGGCCGCACCGTTGAAGCCGTACCAGCCGAACCATAATATAAACACACCCAATGCACCGAGTGTAAGGCTGTGTCCCGGAATAGCTCGTGGTTTACCGTCTTTGGTATATTTGCCGATACGAGGGCCTACTATTGCCGCACCTATGAGTGCCGAAATACCGCCTACAGTGTGGATACAGGCAGAGCCTGCAAAATCTACAAAACCCATCTGTGCCAGCCAGCCGTGACTGTTCCATACCCAGCCTGCTTCTACAGGATAAACAACAAGGCTAATCAGTCCGCTGTAAATGCAATAGGAAATAAATTTTGTTCTTTCCGCCATTGCTCCGGAAACAATCGTAGCTGCTGTGGCACAGAAAACCAGATTGAAAACAAAGCTTGACCACGGAAAATTATTGAAGTCATTGAATATCTGCAAATTCGGAATACCTATCACGCCAAACAGATAATCTTCCGACATCATCAATCCAAATCCCAGAAAGATGAACATTACCGTACCGATACAGAAATCCATCAGATTTTTCATAATGATGTTTCCTGCGTTTTTGGCTCGTGTGAAGCCTGTTTCTACCATTGCAAAGCCGCACTGCATAAAAAATACAAGAGCTGCTCCTATCAGATACCATATGGCAATTGTAAAAGCGTTGGACTGTTCCACTGCTTTTGACAAAACTGTCTGCATATCCATAAATCATCATTCCTTACTCACTCAAAATTCGAGTTTAAGGACTACCGTCCTTAAAAATCCTGTGTCAAGGGTTGCACCTTTGACAATCCCGCCCGCTTTTTTGAAAAAAAGCGGACAAAAAACTTTTATGGCTCACGTTGTTCGGAAAGCCTGATTAATCTGTAGGTGTGAGGTACAAAGCCGCTCAAGGGGTGATACAGCTTTGTACCCCGGAAAACTTATACGCCGAACAATAATTCACCGTAGGAAGGGTAAGGCCAGTATTTTGCATATGTTTTCTTTTCCATAGCATCGCCCAAAGCACGAAGCTCTCCCATAAGTGCAAATACAGTTTCACGGTAATATTTTGCAAGTGTCAGACTGTCTGAGCTGTAATTTTTTGCTTCATTTACAGCATTTTCAAGCTCGGCTGTCTTTTTGACGAAGCTTTCAAGATTAGATGAAAGATATTCCACAAGCGAAAGCTCAGTATAAACAGATACGCTTTCCGAAAGTGATTTCTTTGCCAGTGCTGTGCCTGTAAGCTCTCTTACGAAGGCACTCACCGCAGGGGTAATATTTTTTTCTGCCATATCGACCATTGTCAGAGCTTCAATGCGTATCTGCTTTGCATAATGTTCAAGTTCGATTTCATATCTTGCACGGAGTTCTGCTTCTGTGACGATACCGTTATTGACAAATAAATCTATGTTTTTCTTATCTACATAATGCGACATTGCTTCAGGAAGTGAACGGTAATTGCAAAGACCTCTTCTTTCTGCCTCGGCTACCCATTCTTCTGAGTAATTGTCGCCGTTGAAAATGATATTCTGATGTTCTGTAAGAGTTTTTCTGATAAGTTCTTTCAAAGCCGCTTCAAGGTCGGGAGCATTTTTGAGTTCGTCATAAAATTCTGAAAGTTCCTGTGCTACCATAGTGTTGAGCATATAGTTCGGGCAGGCAATATTCAGTGATGAACCCAATGCACGGAATTCAAATTTATTTCCCGTGAAAGCAAACGGTGATGTACGGTTTCTGTCGGAATTATCCTTTTTAAAATCGGGAAGAACATCTACACCCGTAAGCATTTCGGATTTTTTTTTGCCCTTGTACGGTGTTCCGCTTACGATAGAATTGACTAATGCACCCAAATCATCGCCGAGATACATAGAAATGATAGCAGGCGGAGCTTCATTTGCACCAAGACGGTGGTCGTTGCCTGCACTGGCAACAGTCAGACGCAATAAATCCTGATATTCATGCACTGCCTTGACAATAGCCGAAAGGAAAAGCTGAAACTGTAAATTGTTTTCGGGCTGTCTGCCGGGGTCAAGAAGATTTTCGCCTGTGTTGGTGGAAATCGACCAGTTGTTATGTTTTCCTGAGCCGTTTACTCCTGCAAAGGGCTTTTCGTGCAGCAGACATACAAGTCCGTGACGTTCTGCAACCTTTTTCATTACTTCCATTGTGAGTTCGTTATGGTCTGTAGCAACATTGGAAGTTTCAAATATAGGGGCAAGCTCATGCTGAGATGGAGCAACCTCATTATGTTTTGTCTTTGCAAATACACCGAGTTTCCATAATTCTTCGTCAAGGTCGTTCATAAATGCGGAAACTCTTGTCTTGATAGAGCCGAAATAATGGTCTTCCAGTTCCTGACCTTTGGGAGCAGGTGAACCGAACAATGTACGGCCTGTATAGATTAAATCAGGGCGTTTGTCGTACATTTTCTTATCAATCAGGAAATATTCCTGTTCAGGGCCTACCGTAGTAGTTACTCTTGTTACATCTGTTTTCCCGAGTAAATGCAGAAGCTGTACGGCAACTGAACTCAATCTCTCCATAGAACGGAGCAGCGGTGTTTTCTTATCCAGTACTTCACCTGTATAGGAGCAGAATGCTGTAGGAATATACAGTGTCTTGTCACGGATAAAAGCAGGGGAAGTAGGATCCCATGTGGTATAGCCTCTTGCTTCAAATGTGGCACGGATACCGCCTGACGGAAAGCTTGACGCATCGGGTTCGCCTTTGATGAGTTCCTTGCCTGAAAATTCCATTATAATGCTTCCGTCATCAGTGGGATAAATAAAGCTGTCGTGCTTTTCGGCGGTAACGCCTGTCATCGGCTGAAACCAGTGGGTATAATGAGTGCAGCCCATTTCAACTGCCCATTCCTTCATTGCATTGGCAACGGCATTGGCAACGCTGATATCTAACGGTTCACCGTTTTTTACGGTTTTCTTGAGTGTCTTGTAGGTTGTTCGGGGAAGATACTCCTGCATCTTTTTATCATCAAAAACCATACTGCCGAAAAATTCTGTTACATTTGCCATAAAACTTCTCTCCTGTCTTTTCTGAGGTAGACAAAAAGGGGCAGTCGCAGAAAGCAGCTTCGTAATCTGTAAATCCGATACCCACAATCAAGGACTTACGGATTTATGATTGCTTGCCTTACTGCGACAGCCCCATTGCTGTCAACACCTGCATAATACAACTTTGGAAAACATTTGTCAATACTTATTTGCAATTTTTTTAAATAAAATTTCAGATATTTCAAAAGCAAGGCTGAAAAGCAGGCAAAAAAGCGGTAAAATGAATTTTAAAATCAAAAATATTGCATTTTCTATTGACAATCCCTGTAAACAGTTTTATAATAGCGTGCGTAATCACGATTTGGAGAGGAAGATTATCATGTTTAACAGTGAATACAGTCTTTACAGACAGTCATTTGAACACGACAACTGCGGTATAGGAGCAGTCGTCAATATTAAGGGTATTCCCTCCCACAAGACCGTTGCAGATGCACTTACCATAGTGGAAACACTTGAACACCGTGCAGGCAAGGACGCTGAGGGAAAAACAGGTGACGGTGTAGGTATTCTTGTTCAGATTTCCCACAGATTTTTCACCAAAGCTGCAAAAGAGCTTGATATAGAACTCGGCGGAAAAAGAGATTACGGTGTGGGAATGTTTTTCTTTCCGCAAAACGAGCTTCACCGCAATCAGGCAAAGAAAATGTTTGAAATCATTGCCGGAAAAGAAGGGCTTGAAATACTCGGCTGGAGAAATGTTCCCAGTGATACGTCGGTAATAGGACAGAGAGCATTGGATTGTATGCCCGATATTCAGCAGTGCTTCATCAAAAGACCTGAGAACGTAAAAAGAGGTATTGATTTTGACCGCCGTCTTTATGTTGCAAGACGTGAATTTGAACAGAGTAATGAAGATACATATGTTGTTTCTCTGTCAAGCCGAACGATAGTGTATAAAGGAATGTTTCTTGTAGGAGATTTGAGGAGATTTTTCCTTGATTTGCAGGATAATGATTTTGAATCCGCTATTGCTATGGTACATTCCCGATTTTCAACGAATACAAATCCGAGCTGGCAGAGGGCTCACCCCAACCGTATGATTGTACATAACGGAGAAATCAACACCATAAAGGGCAATGCGGATAAAATGCTTGCCCGTGAGGAAACTATGCAGAGCGAGCACCTGAAAGGTGATTTGGAAAAAGTACTGCCTGTTGTCAATACAGAGGGTTCGGACTCCGCTATGCTTGACAATACGCTTGAATTTCTTGTAATGAGCGGAATGGATTTGCCGCTTGCCGTTATGATAACCATTCCTGAGCCTTGGGACAGAAACCATACAATGAGTACGGAAAAAAGGGATTTCTATCAGTATTATGCAACAATGATGGAACCTTGGGACGGCCCTGCGTCAATCCTGTTTTCAGACGGTGACATTATGGGGGCTGTACTGGACAGAAACGGATTAAGACCCTCACGTTATTATATTACCGATGACGGTTATCTGATTTTGTCGTCAGAAGTGGGTGCGTTGCCGATACCTGCCCAAAAAATCGTTATAAAAGAAAGACTGCGACCCGGTAAAATGCTTTTAGTGGATACTGTCAAAGGAAAAGTCATTGACGATGATGAACTGAAAAGCTATTATGCTAACCGTCAGCCATATGGAGAATGGCTCGACAGTAATCTCGTAAGACTGAAAAATCTGAAAATTCCTAATGTAAGGGTAGAAGAACATCACGGAAATGCACGTAAAAGACTGCAAAAGGCTTTCGGTTACACTTACGAAGAAATTATGAAAGAGATACTGCCTATGGCAAAGCAGGGCAGCGAACCTATAACGGCTATGGGAATTGATACTCCTATAGCGGTACTTTCAAAACAGCCTCAGCCGCTTTTCAACTATTTCAAGCAGCTTTTTGCACAGGTAACAAATCCGCCCATAGACGCTATAAGAGAAGAAATAGTAACATCGACAACCGTATATATCGGTGAGGACGGCAATATACTGGAAGAACGACCTGAAAACTGTAAGGTTATCAAAGTGCATAATCCTATTCTGACTTCAACCGATATTCTGAAAATCAAGAATATGAAAGTCAGCGGATTTAAAGTAGCCGTTATTCCGATACTGTATTATAAAAATACAAGGCTTTCCAAAGCGATAAACCGTCTTTATCTTGAAGCTGACAAGGCATATAATGACGGAGCAAATATCCTTATTCTTTCCGACAGAGGTGTTGATGAAAACCATCTGGCAATTCCCTCACTGCTTGCCGTATCGGCTTTGCACCGTCATTTAGTAGTAACAAAACGCAGAACCTCTCTTGCCGTTATTTTGGAAAGCGGAGAACCCCGAACCGTTCACCATTTCGCAACACTGCTCGGCTACGGAGCAAGTGCGGTAAATCCCTATCTTGCACAGGAAACAATACATGAACTTATACACGAAGATATGCTTGACAAGGATTACTATGCCGCTGTTGATGACTATAACAGTGCAATATTACACGGTATAGTCAAAATAGCTTCAAAGATGGGTATTTCCACCATACAGTCATATCAGGGTTCGCAGATATTTGAGGCTGTCGGACTTGGAAAAGATGTCATTGACGAATACTTTACGGGAACAGTAAGCCGTATCGGAGGAATTACCCTTGAGGATATAGAAAAAACGGTTGACAGACTTCATACTATGGCATTTGACCCTCTGAATCTGGAAACAACTCCCGAACCGTTTTCCTGCGGTTCGCATAAATACCGCAGCGGTAAAGAGGAACATCTTTACAATCCAAGAACAATTCACACATTACAGACTGCCACACGGACAGGTAATTATGAGCTTTTCAAATCGTACACAAGAATGCTCACCGAAGAAACAGGAGCTATGAATATCCGTGGATTGCTGGATTTCAACTATCCCGAAACACCTGTTCCCCTTGATGAAGTGGAAGGTGCCGAATCCATTGTCCGCCGTTTCAAGACAGGAGCGATGTCTTACGGTTCTATATCACAGGAAGCACATGAAACACTGGCGTTGGCAATGAACCGTCTGCACGGAAAATCCAATTCGGGCGAGGGCGGCGAAAGTGATGAAAGACTGAAAACAAGAGGTACGGAAAACAATCGCTGTTCGGCAATAAAGCAGGTTGCTTCGGGACGTTTCGGAGTGACTTCGGAATATCTGAACAGTGCCGATGAAATTCAGATAAAAATGGCACAGGGAGCAAAACCTGGCGAAGGCGGTCATTTACCAGGTAAAAAAGTCTATCCCTGGATTGCCAGAACAAGACATTCCACACCCGGAGTATCTCTGATTTCACCGCCACCGCACCACGATATTTATTCCATTGAGGATTTGGCACAGCTTATCTATGATTTGAAAAATGCCAACAAGAAAGCCCGTATTTCGGTAAAACTGGTTTCGGAATGCGGTGTAGGTACGGTATCGGCAGGTGTGGCAAAAGCAGGAGCAGATGTCATATTGATTTCAGGTTATGACGGCGGCACAGGTGCTGCACCTGTAAGTTCGATACATCACGCAGGCTTACCTTGGGAATTAGGTCTTGCAGAGGCACATCAGACCCTGATAATGAATGGTTTACGCAGCAAAGTTGTTATCGAAACAGACGGTAAATTGATGACGGGCAGAGATGTTGCCATAGCTGCTATACTCGGTGCGGAAGAATTTGGCTTTGCCACAGCTCCGCTTGTAACTTTAGGCTGTGCTATGATGAGAGTTTGTAATTTAGATACTTGTCCGTTTGGTGTGGCTACTCAAAATCC
>ONBJ01000086.1 GCA_900316025.1 uncultured Eubacteriales bacterium | reverse complement strand
TTGTACAATATTTTTGACGTGTGCAAAAACAGGGATTTTTTTACTTTTTCTTTGTGAATTATGAATATTGTATTTTTTAAATAAAGGTGCTAGAATATAAGTGTCCTAAAGTGAGAGGGACAAAACAAAATATATTAAAATTTAAAATTTGGGGAGATTGATTATCATGGGAATTAAAAAAGTAGTAGCAACAGCATTGGCAGTAGTATCAGCATTAAGCTCAATCGCAGTAGTATCAGCAGGTGCATATGAGTGGACAGCTACAAGTGATGACGGCGACGGAAAGTATACCCGTGGTACAAGATGTATACAGGCAAAGAACTGGTCAACATCTAACCTTTATACATCACAGGGTTGCTACTGGGATGCACTTCAGCTTAATAAAAATGACCAGACAACAGTTCGTTATTACGCTGCCGATGTAAGAAACAGATGGAAGGTTCAGGCAGGAAGCTGGAATGAAGGCGTTTACTGCGATATGATGAAAGATGATAAAAAATACTCTGTTAACGTATGGGCACCTCAGTACAACACTGTTTCTGTATCGTCTACGGCAACAGACTGGAGCGGTAAAGTATATTCTCAGCTCAAGTATAATGGTTATGCTACAGAGTTAAAGTCAAGGGTATCAGTAGATTGGTTTAAGTCCGTAAAGTCAGGCTTGTTCAGTGCTAAATATTCAACAAGAGGCTTTGAACTCCACGGCTCAATCAAATAATTGGTTCGTACGGCTCAATCAAATAATTGGTTCGTATTTAATATTGATTGTATCAAGAGAGGGAGCAGAAAACTGCTCCCTCGTTTTGTTTTACCTATATATTCAATAATGAAACCATAAAAGTTTCGGTCAAGCCTTTTCAAAGGCTTGCGGTTTCCAAAGGCAGAGCCTTTGGTCAGGATTTTTAAGGGCAAAGCCCTTAAACTCCCTGTAAGTCAAAGTCCGGAATATATTTTTCGGTGGCAGATGAAAGCTCCTGAGTGTAGCCGCCAAGACCTGAGCTTTCAAGATAACTCAGCACCTTGCTATATTCACGCTTTGTTATTTTTCTGTTTATTTCTGGGAAACTGTATGCCTTGCCGCAGGGAATATACTGTGCCATAAGGCTTACCGTAATGTCCGTACCGAAATTTTCTTTCAGCATATCTATTACCGCTATAGAATTTCTTGTGTTTGAGGGCAGAATAAGATGCCTTATTATAACTCCCTTCTGAATTATTCCGCTTTCATCAAAAATATTTTCAGGCTGCTGTCGGAGCATTTCTCCTATAGCGGAAACGGCAACCGTGGGATAGTCTTTCGCCCTTGAATATTTTTCCGCAAGCTCCGCAGTCGCATATTTGAAATCAGGCAGGTATACATCTATATAACCCTCAAGCTTTCTGAGGGTTTCCTTTTTTTCGTACCCTCCGCAGTTATATATGACAGGTAATGATGGTCTGTAAATATCCAGACTTTTTATTATCGCAGGCACAAAATGAGTGGGATTTACCAGATTTATATTATGTACTCCCGACTTTTCAAGCTTTTTATAGCATTCCGCAAGCTGTGATACAGAAATTTCCCTGCCGAATTTTTCAGCCGATATTTTATAGTTCTGACAGAATACACACCTCATCACGCAGCCGCTGAAAAATATTGTACCACTCCCCTTTTCCCCGCTTATGCACGGCTCTTCCCACATATGCTTTGATACCCTTGCTATTACGGGATTTTCACTCATTCCGCAGTAGCCGTAACGTCCGTTTTTTCTGTCCGCATTGCATTCTCTGGGACAGATACAGCATAGTTCTGACATATTTTTTCATCTCCAAAATAAATATAATATCGGTGTAAATGATACCTTATACGATTTTTATTGTCAATAAGCAACAGAAAACAATATTTGAACGTTCAAATATTGTTTTTATTTTAGATATATAATTTTAAAATATAAATGTTAAACTTATATCAGTTGATAATCAGGTCATCGTTATATATTTTCAGTGAACAGATTTTTTATATAAATACTTATGTTGTCAATGAGTAAATTGAAGTTTCTCGAAAAGTTGGGGAATAGCTGGCTGCGTTGGGTTGCAGTCAGCTATTCTTTGTTATGTAAAAAATATATGCGGCTTCGCTCAGACAGGCGATTTCAGCCGTCAAAATATTTATATTTTGACGTGGTAAAAGTGAATTTTCACTTTTACCGCTTGCGGATTTATCCGCAAGCACGCTGAAATCGCCGCAGCGAAGCCGCAGGCTTTTTATATATCAGAATATTTTTACGGTTAAGAGCCGAATCCTTTACCCGAAAACAGTCTTATAATATCGTTAAGCGAAACAACAATCATAAGCACTATAAGGAGCATAAAGCCTATTGTATGCACCCAGCCCTCATATTTTGCAGGAACAGGCTTGCGGAATATCGCTTCTATGAGAAGAAAGAAAAATCTGCCGCCATCAAGAGCGGGGAGCGGAAGCATATTGAATATGCCAAGATTGACAGAAATTACCATCATCATAAAAATAAGATTGCTAAGACCTTCCGTAAAGCTTTTTTCAAGCCCTATGGCAGTGGCTTCGGAAATAGCCGAAGTAGCACCTATAGGCCCTGAAATATCGTTCATAGAGAACTGTCCGGTAACTATACCGAGCAGACTTGCCCATATCATACGGACAACCGAATAAGTCTGTTTGAACGTCTGTATTACAATACTCCCGAAATTCCTCTCAATAGGTACAACATAGAAGTCAAGCTTGATATAGGTTTTTCCTGATGAATCCGTAGTGGTATCGAATTTGACATTTCCGAGGTCAACGATTTCGCCGTTACGTTTTACCTTGATGTCGGGAGCATCTGTTTTCATAGTGGCAAGTGAATACGAAAAATCCTTATCCGTATATATATTGTAGCCGTCTATTGAAACTATAGTATCTCCGACCTGAAGTCCGCTTTTTGAGGATACGGACTTTTCGTGAAACGACTCTATAGTGGTAGAAGCAAAGTACGGTATCTCCTGAGTGGAAAGCAGAACTGCCATAAGCACCAGTCCGAACAGAATGTTCATAAAAGCACCTGCGGCTACTATAATCATTCTCTGCCATACCTTGGCTTTTCCGAAAGCTCGTGGACTGTCGCTTTCCTCGTCCTCGCCCTCCATTTTGCAGTATCCGCCTATTGGAAACAGCCTGAGAGAGTACCGGGTTTCGCCCTTTTTAAATCCGAACAGCTTAGGCCCCATACCCAGGGCAAATTCATGGACAAGAACTCCCGAACGCTTTGCACATATGAAATGTCCGAACTCGTGCGATAAAATTATGAACTCAAATAAAAATATTCCTATAACTATAAGTATTGCCGCCTGTATGGTAATCATTCCTTTCCGAATGTATATGTAATATGTACGTCTTTATTATTATGCGTGACTGAAAACAAATTCTCTGGCGGCTTTGTCAGCGTCAAGAATATCCGAAACAGATGTGATTTTATTCAGGCTTACCGAATCCACCGCACCCTTTACAAGCTCGCCTATCTGCAAAAAGCTGATTTTATTGTTCAGGAAAAGCTCTACAGCGGCTTCATTTGCTCCGTTAGCCGCAACAGGAGCAAGCTCACCCTGTTTTATCGCCCTTATGCACTGCGAAAGACATACGAACGTATCAAAATCAGGCTTTGCAAATGTAAGAGTTCCTATGTCGGTGAGGCTAAGCTCACTTACAGGTGACGGAAGCCTGCAAGGATATGTTATGGCATACTGTATCGGAATACGCATATCCGCAACGCCAAGCTGTGCTATAACGGAATTGTCCGCAAACTCTGTCATAGAATGTATGATACTTTCTCTGTGAACTACAACCTCTATGTTGTCAACGTCAACATCAAAGAGCCACTTTGCTTCTATGACCTCAAGCCCCTTGTTCATCATAGTAGCTGAATCTATGGTTATTTTTCTTCCCATACTCCAGTTGGGGTGGTTGAGAGCCTGTTCAACGGTTACGTTTTCAAGCTCCTTTGCAGATTTTCCGAAAAAAGGGCCTCCCGAAGCGGTAAGGATTATTTTTTTCAGCTCCTTTTTGTCGTTCATACCCTGTAAGCACTGAAAAATCGCCGAATGCTCGCTGTCTACAGGATACATACTGACGTTGTTTTTCGCTACAGCGTCCATAACAA
>ONBJ01000055.1 GCA_900316025.1 uncultured Eubacteriales bacterium | reverse complement strand
ATGGCGGCAAATAGACAAAGACAACTTTATCAGCAATATCTGAATATTCTTGATTGGAATTTTCTTTAATCAGTCTCCTGGCTTTTTTGTGCCAAGGTGTGTACTTAAAAATTATATCGAAATATAAAAGCGTTGCAGAACTTCAATACAGTTTCCGCAACGCTTTTATTTTCAAATTACAACAAATTTTAATCCATAGCAGCCTTTATAGCTTTCATAAGGTCATCAAAGTTTTCATAAGCAGGAAGCTCGGGATAATCATTTTTGATTTTATCCGTACTTCTGAAAAGAAATCCTGCCTTGCTTGCCTTAATCATTCCGAGGTCGTTGTAGCTGTCGCCGCTTGCTATTGTTTCATATCCTATAGACTGCAAAGCTTTTACGGTGGTAAGCTTTGAATTTTCTATACGCATTTTAAAGCCTGTGATTTCACCGCTTTCCGAAACCTCAAGGGAGTTGCAGAAAATTGTAGGCCAGCCCAGCTTTTCCATAAGAGGTTTAGCAAACTGAGTGAATGTATCGCTTATAATAATAACCTGACAAAAAGAACGAAGTTCATCAAGAAATTCCTTTGCACCGGGAAGGGGGTCGATTTTAGCTATAGTTTCCTGTATCTCTTTAAGACCAAGGTTATGCTCCTTCAAAACGCTTATACGCCAGTTCATAAGCTTATTATAATCAGGCTCATCTCTGGTTGTACGCTTAAGCTCGGGGATTCCGCTTGCCTGAGCGAAAGCTATCCATATTTCGGGAACAAGAACTCCTTCAAGATCCAAACAAGTTATGTACATAAAAAAACCTCCAGTATATTTATGAATTTATACAACATGCTTATTTTATCACAATATAACAAAATATTCAATACATCTTCAAAGCAACAATATTTATTTTCAAGAAATTATATTCCGTATTTTGTAATTATACGTTCCAGCTTTCCGCCTATGGGCTTTACCAGAAGCATTAAAAATATTACATTTGAAACGGCATACATCAAGGTAAAAACAAAAGACGATGATATAAGAACAGGATACTTTGAAAAGTCAAACTCGCCGTAATTCCAGAAAACACTCCATATATCTATAACGAGAGAATATGCAATTCCGGATAAAGCTCCGTAAACATATAAAATCAATCTGTTTTTTTTCAGTTTTTCCGAAAAAATGCCTGCGATAAAGCCGATAAGTCCCCATGTAAACATTTGGAAAGGTGTCCATATTCCCTGACCGAAAAAGAAATTGGATACAAGAGCTGTAAGAGAGCCTGTCATAAATCCGGCTTCACTGCCCAGGTACAGAGCAGCGATTATAATAATGGCAGTAACAGGCTTTATTCCGTAAAGCATAGAAAACAGAACTCTTCCTGCAACTGACAATGCCGTCATAACAGATATGATTACCAGCTTTACGGAATTATTGTCCGAATTACGTTCAAACGACATAAAGAAGGGAACACAGGAAAGCACTGCAATTCCTGCGGAAATAAACGCATACCGTTTTCCTCCGAAAATAAGAAATCCGACTGCCATAATTACGGGTATTCCGATAAGCAGTATCAGGGCTGAAATAAGATTTTTTCTGTTTTTCATTAACTAAAATAACACTTCCTGTCCGCTGCAAAGTCTTATTATTTCGCTGCAAAGAACAGCGTTTTTAAAAAAATCCCTCGACATTCTCCCTGCGGAGGTTGTGTAGAAGCTGTTTTCTGAGAAAAACTCGTTAGGATTTTCTGAAGATATTATTTCTCCGTCAAAAAGCAATGAACATCTGTCCGAAGCTTCAGCAGAAAATTCTGTATCATGTGTAACCATTACCATTGTTTTTCCCTCTTGCTTAAGATTTTTCATCAGCTTTAGAAGGTTATTTTTATAAAAAGCGTCCATACCCTTTGTAGGTTCATCAAGGAGTATTATCTGAGGATTTGTCAGCAGAATTTTGGCTATGGCACATTTCTGGATTTCTCCGCCGCTCAGGTCGCATGGGTGTCTGTCAAGAAAATCAGAAATTCCGATTTTTTCCGATATATCCGTTATGTAAGAGTTATGCTCATTCTGAGGAACATCAAGAGCGGTGAGAATATCGGCTAAATCCTCCCTTACGGTTGTTCTTACGAACATTGATACTGGATTTTGAGGAAGGTATGCAAGCATATTTCTGTAAAGCGAGTTGTTTTTATAGGCTTTGATTTTTTTACCCATAATTTTTACAAATCCTTTGTACGGAATATCAAGACCTGAGATAATATTCAGGGTTGTTGTTTTTCCGCAGCCGTTTCCGCCCAATATGCTGAAAATTTCGCCTTTTTTCACAGTAAAGCTCATATTTTCAAGTATGTCTGAGGAATTTTTTTCATATCTGAAAAAAATTCCTCGTACTTCTATTGCAGATGTTTTACTGCCGCAATCACATTTGCACAGAACAGAAACTTCACTGCCAAGCTTATCGTAATAATATTTATAAAGAAGTTTTCTGCCGTCTTTTACGGTAAGCGGACATTCACAGTCAATGCCAAGTCTGCTCCATACTCTTGACGGTGCAGGGAGGCTCATTTCAAGAGTATGTCCTCTGAGCTTTTTGCAGACGCTTTCAGGAGTTCCGCATAAAATTATTCTGCCTTTTTCCATAGCGAAAACCTTGTCGGCAATGGGAAATATCTCCTCAATTCTGTGTTCTGAAATAAGAACTGTCAGCCCGAAATCATTGTTGAGTTTTTTAAGTGTTCCTATAAAATCTGATGCAGCTATGGGGTCAAGCTGACTTGTGGGTTCGTCCAGTATGAGAATATCAGGCTGCATAACCATTACAGAAGCAAGATTTAGTATCTGTTTCTGACCTCCCGAAAGCTCATCTGTTTTTTTATGATACCATTCATTTATGCCGAAATAACCTGACATCTCGGCAACCCGTCTTTTTATGCGGCTGCTTTCAAGCCCCAGATTTTCAAGTCCGAAGGCAAGCTCATGCCATACTCTATCCGTCACAATCTGTTCGTCAGGATTTTGTCCGACAAATCCTATCTTACAGGCACTTGTTTTCTGTTCGGTTTCAGCAATATCCTTTCCGTTATACAGAACTGCACCTGACTTTTTTCCTGCAGGGGAAATTTCACGCTTGCAAAGTCTGAAAAGAGTAGACTTTCCGCAGCCCGACTCTCCGAAAACGAGATTGAAGCTGCCGTTTTCGATACTCATATTCAGACCTTCCAGTACATTTTTTTTCGTGCCTGCATACGCAAAGCTGAGATTTTTGACCTGTAATATTTCCATCGTATACTCTCCTCCACCTCAAACAAAAACGGAAAAAACGCAAGAATACCGAATGCCGAATAAGCAATATCTGCTATGAAATCAGTATTTAAATCCGATATTACAGGATAAAAATAAAACCTTAAATGACCGTCCGAAGCTCCTGAAAACATTATTGCCGTAAGTAAAATAAATACTGCGAAAACTGCAATATCATTTTTTGTCATCTTATAGTCCGAATAGCAGGAATGACCTTTAAGACCATAGCCTCTTGATTTCATAGAACGGCTTGTTTCAACCGCACTCTCCAGCGACCAGCCTATGACAGCCGACATAACTCTTACCAGAGAATGAAGCCTGTCGGTCAGGCTCTGCACAGAGTAAAGTCCCATAGACTTCTGTACACGGCTTACTTCCGATATACGCCTTTTGAGCATAGGCACAAAGCGTATTGCCATTGAAATAACAAGAGCTGTTCTGGGCATAATCCTTCCGAACAGATATACGAATTTATCACTCGTCATAACAATGCTGTAGCTCCGAAACCAAAGCATTACCGATATAATCATAACAGATATGTCAATTCCGTAAAAAACAGCTTCCAAAGTCACTGCGTTTCCGTTCATAAAAAAAAGCGGTGTTTCACCGTTATGTGAAACAATAGGATTTGTAACAGCTATAAGCAGTGCAAGCGGCAGGTAAAATTTTATATTTTCAAGTCTTTCTTTTCTGTCCGTAATCACAAATGAAAACAAAGCTGCTCCCGCAAGCGACAGCAGCTTTATAACAGGATTTGAAACAAACATTGATACAGTAATTATAATTAAAAAATACGTTATGAGGACAAAGGGGTGTATTTTTGAAAAAGCCTTCATATGTTCACCTGCCGTTTATTTTTGAATTAAGAAAAAGCTAATCTGTGTCATATGACATAGTTCCAAGACTGCAAGTATAGATAAACTCAATCTCATCGCCGTCTTTCAATACATACTGAGAACAGCCAAAGTTAGGAGAAATTCCGTTTACGGTATATATCCAGCCTGAGTTCTCTCCGCAGGAAAATTCATAAAGATAATTTATTCCTTTTATATAGCAGCTTCCAAAGGGATTTTTTTCAGCTCCCTGAAATTCAAGCTGTATTCTGTTGTATCTCGCCGAACGATAAAGTATGTCGAATGCGGTGTCGCCCTTTCTGAGAACATACTTTGACGGTCTGAGAATAAAGCCGTCATTCGGTACATATTTTTCACTTTTCAGGGCTTCGTCAAGATTATCGTAATTTTTCAGAGCCTCTTTGCAGCTTATTGTAAGGGTTACGGTATCTGAGCCTTCCTTTATGTCGCTTATATGCGTCAGATAGTATTCATCAACACTTTGAAAGTCCGTACCCATAACAAGTACTGCGACAAGAAGTATAACAGCAAAAACAACAAGTAAATCTTTTTTCATATGCAGACACCATTTTGCGAATGTTATATAAACAAAAAATTTTCCGGCTCATCACCGGAAAATTCTGATAAAAAATATGGCTGCGGAACTAGGATTCGAACCCAGACATACAGAGTCAGAGTCTGCTGTGCTACCCTTACACAATTCCGCAATATTCTTGAAGAGCCGTTTCATATCGGCAACAACATATATTATACACACAACAAATAAAAAGTCAATAGCTTTTTTAAAAAAATAATAAAAAAATAAAAGATAAGGACAGGTATAATAAACGTTTGACAAATAATCGGCACTATGTTATATTGACAGCATATTTATTGTATGTGTTAAAGAGTTTGTTTTGTACATCTGGCTGCGATTGCAGCCAAAAAGATAAAATCTTTTTGGCGTGAAGAGTTTTGCTCTTCACGGGTCTGCGGAGTAATCCGCAGACCGTCTGCAATCGCAGCCTTTGTGCTGACGGAGGTAATGAACAAAAAATAAAATTTAAAATCTGATATGGGTTTTCACGTATTCGCAGCATTTAGGACATCTCAACGAATGTTCTCCTTTTCTGAAAGGAACTCTGATAACGGCCTTGCAGTAAGGACATTTAATGTAGCGATGAGTTTTTCTGTCCTTGAATTTGCGGTGCTGAAGCTTGAACCAGTCTGCAACCCTGCGGAAAAAGGGCGGTATCTCACGCACAAAAGGTGCGGCACGTTCGCAGAAGTCGAGAAAAATTTTATTTTCCTTTGTACGCTGAGGTATATTTTTTGAAAGACATCTGAATATAATCAGTATGACTATAAGCAGGTCGAAAAGTCTGAGCCATATGCTGCGAAACAAAACCGTATTAAGAATATTTACAGCAAGCCAAAGTACCGCAAGACCGATATTCAGCTTGTCGTTACCGTATCTTCCGTACATAAACTCTGAAAATTTCCAAAAAAAGTTACGCACAAGCATTCACTCCCTTGAAGTTTTATATTACAATCAGTATTATACATCAGTCAAGGTCAGAATACTTGAATAAACCGTTAATTTTATATTCCGGAGAAAGCCGTGGAAAATACTATGAAAAAAACTAATGGAAACATAATAAAAAATACGCTCAGAGTAATAATGATTATTTTGTCATCGGTATTTCTGATATGGTTTATACTTCCGATATTCGTATACGGGATTCTGAACATTTTCAACGGAATCGGGATAACTGCAAGTCTTTATATTTTAATATTCTTTGCTGCAAGAGAAAAATTCAGAAAAATTAAGGAACGCTTTTATGAAAAAGCTTTGCTGCGTTTCATATGGCGTGCAGGAAAAGCAATTATATATTCCTTCGGAATATATGGTCTGATAATAAGCGTTGTAATGCTGATATTTGCGGGGATTGCTCCGGAACGGAATGCAAGTGCAATCATACTGGGGGCACAGGTAAAGGGAACACAACCTACACTAAGTCTTTATGACAGGATAGAAGCAGGCAGAGGGTATCTTGAAGAAAATCCCGAAGCAATATGTGTTGCTACAGGAGGACTTGGAGATACTGCACAGATAACCGAGGCACAGTGCATATATAATGTACTTACAAATGAAGGAATATCAGGGAACAGAATTTACCTCGATAATGAGGCTAAAAACACCAAAGAGAATATAAGCAATTCCTATGAGATAATAAGAAAAAACGGAGATAAATCTTCTATAGCTATAGTGTCGGACAGTTTTCATCAGGCAAGAGCGTGTCTTATTGCGAGAAAGCTCGGAATAAGCGGAAAAATAGGAGCGGTAAATGCAGATACAAACCTGATATATCTTCCCACGTTCTGGGTAAGAGAATGGTTTGGTATTCCTTATGACATATTTATACGTTAAAGTTATTGTAACAAACCTGATTTTTGCAAAATACATCGGATTAATTATATTTTTAAGTTTTATACTTGCCATAATATTGTTATAATGCTATAATATAGACAGTTCAAAGAAATTTGATAGGAGTTTGGTAAAATGATTAAACGCACATTGTGCTTTATATTGGCAATTGTATGTATAGCTGCGGTTATTGTTCCTGTCAGTGCCGAGGAAACATCACAGCCTGTATCGGTTTCATATAAAAACAAGGATAAAGTAGAAGCAGCCATTCTTGATTTTATTGAAGAAAACAAAAAAAGTACACCTTCCGTTTCAATTACAGTATTTGATGATAAGCAGGATATATGCACAATTGCTTACGGCTATGCAAACAAGGCAGACAATATTGCAGCCAACAAAGATACTGTATATGAATGGGGTTCTGTATCCAAGCTTCTTGTCTGGACGAGTGCTATGCAGCTTTATGAACAGGGCAAGCTGGATTTGAATGAAGATATAAGAACATATCTTCCGAAAGGATTTCTGAAAAATTTGTCATATGATGAGCCGATTACTATGATTGATCTTATGAATCATGCAGGCGGTTTTCAGGAAACTGTTTCCAAGATAGAAGAAGATGATGTAAGTGGTATAATTCCGCTTGACGAAGCATTATCAAGTTCTGCACCGGCTCAGGTTGCCCGTCCCGGAGAAACGGTTTCTTACTCAAACTGGGGAGCTGCTCTTGGCGGATACGTTGTAAGCTGCGTAAGCGGAATAGATTATGCTGATTATGTGCATAAATATATCTTTGACAAACTGGGAATGAAACATACATATATGCGTCCCGATGCTTCGGATAACGAGTGGGCTGCGAAAAAGCGAAGTGAACTTCACAGCTATGCAGTATCCTTTCCCGAACAGGATATTACTGATATGGGCGAATGCAGAGCATACATAAACCTGTATCCTGCAGGCTCTGCCGGAGGTACGATTTCGGATTTGGCAAAATTCGCAAAAGCACTGCTGAGCGACAGCAAGGACTGTCCGCTTTTTGAAAATGACGATACTCTTGATTTGATGCGTTCTCCCTCGAGAACGTTCGGCGATGGTTCACCTAGAATATGCCACGGTATGTTCTATACACTTTACGGTGACGGACTTTACGGACACGGCGGCAATACTAAGGGCTGTTCTTCGGATTTGCAGCTTGACCTGAAAAATAAAACAGGCTATGTAATGATGATAAACACCCAAGGCGATCATATTTATACAAGCGGACTTGCTGAACTTCTGTACGGAAAAAAAGAAATTCCCAAAGAAAGCGGATTTGAAAAGGTTGATATTTCAGGTCATTACAAATTCGGAAGAAGCTGCGGCGGTGCAGGTATGCTGAAAATAATAAGTACTTTTGAAGACGGCTTACCCATAGAAAAAGAAGGTAATGATTTTACGAGTACAAACGGAATAACACGCATAACTCAGATTACCGACACTTTTTTTGAAGTATCTCTTATAAACAATACAAAAATCTATTATGCCGCAAAAAAAGATGCTTCAGGGAATGTACAGCTTCTTGAATCATATCAGGCTATAGATTTGATGAAAATAAGCGATGCGGAATATTATACTGAATGGATAATGGCTTTTGCTTTTATTGCTTCTTTAATAATCCCCGGTATTCTGTTTATCATTCACCTTTTGCGTATCAGAAAATTCAAAAATACAAGTCTTGCCAAATTCAAGAAAACAGAACTGCTTGCGGTGCTTATGCCGTTTATTACTATAATTGAAGCGGTTGTTATATTTTTAAACACACGTACTTTCTTCTACGGAGGAAAACTTGTTTATGCAGGAATTGCAATCACGCTTTGTTTGCTTACATTTGCCGAAGCTTTTCTGCTTGTTCGCTGCCGCTCTTATAAAAATGAAAATAAACCTGAAAAAACAATTATTCTGAACATAGAAACTGTCTGCTGCGTTTTAACAATCATAGGTATTGCTTACTGGAGATTGTTCCAGTGGTGGGGTTTCTGATAATATCCGTGTACAAGAACAGATTATATTAACAAGCGATGGCTAAGAAGCTGTCGCTTGTTTTAGGTTAACAAGGGACTGATTGGAAAATATATGAAGGATACGATTTCTGAATCTATTGAAATTTTGGTAGCCAAAGGCAATTCTTTTGAGGACTTTGATCTTGTTGTTACAACCCTCGGTAAAGCCATTTGTAACAGGGGTAGAGAAAGAATTGAGAATGCCGGTCATCCAGTTAATCATAGTCTGAGCACATTTACGGAATCGTTCAATGCCACAATCATAAGCAGAATTAATCCAGTCAGAGAGAGCAACCTTTGCGGAAGCTCTGTCTTTGCAATCAAGGATTTTCAAGAACTCCTCTTTGTAGAAATGAGCGGTAGAAAGTGAGGGAGAAGCATAGAGCAAAATATTAACCTGCAGCTTTTGCTCATCGGTAAGCTCGTTAAATCGTTTAAAAAGAATTTTTCGTGAGTGTTTGAAATAAATGCGGTATTGTTTTCCGAGTTTTTTCTGAACCTGTTTTCTGACACTGTCAAAAGCCCGGAACACCTGTCTTATCCAATGGTATTTGTCAACGATCTGCTCGGCGTTCTTAAACAGATTGGAAGCCAAAGAGGCGTAAGGCTTCCACATATCGCTGACAAAAGCGGTGATTTTATCCCTTTCAGACTTATCAAACTTCAAAAAATAGGTTGTTAAGTAGTTTTCATAGCGTTTAGGAAGGATATCCATTACTACCTTGTTAACCGGATCGGTTATGATACATTGGTATTTTTCTTTGTTTGTGTTTCCTTTGAATTCATCAATTGAAAGTGTCGTAGGAAGATCTTTAGGAGAATATGAAACAAGATCAAACGTTCTCATAACAGTTGTTGTTGAAAGGTTTACTTCTTTTCCAACGTCTGTAAATGTTACCATTGTTCTCAATTTGTAGATAATATACGCCGACAAACGATTAGTTCTTCTGTGATAACGAGGTAGAAAGGTATTATCTTCATAGAAGCGTTTTCCGCATTGGCAGCGATAACGTCGCTTTTTAAGAAAAATAAATGCATTTTTGTTGTAAATTGGAATATCCTTGATTACTTGTATACGGTAGTCGTGTATTTTGTCTGTTTCAGCTCCACAGTCAGGACATATATGTGTTTTCCTTTCGAGTTCACCGTGGATATGTATTTCTTTTTCATTTGCTTCGATTTTTTTTATTATTAAGCCTTGCAATCCGATGAGTTCTTCTGTAGAATAATTATAGAGCATATTAGCTGTCTCCGTTTCTGTTTTTTTGTCAATTCTATTATAACGGATTTATGGCAAATATGCTCTACTTTTTTATATTTTTCTTGTAGGCTCTATTTGTTACCCCAACATTTATTATAGAGCCTATTTATATGAGTATTATGAGCCGCAAGTTTCCTTTCACAGTTTTTCCATAAACGGCGATATTTTTTCGAGCCATCCCAAAGAAACAGGAAATCTGGAAATACGGACAAATCAAAGAGGAAGTAAACCAAAACTGGACAAAGAACAGCTTGAAGAAATAAGACAGGCAGTAACAGGAAATCCGGATATAACTTTGTCAGAAATCAAAGACAAATTCAATTTGCCGGTAACGACAGAATGTATAAGGCAAAAGT
>ONBJ01000052.1 GCA_900316025.1 uncultured Eubacteriales bacterium | reverse complement strand
TCAGATAATATCTTAAAAATTTTTTCATATTGACATCTTTAGCAAAAGGCTGAGAGCTTACCTCAATTTCTGAGGATAGGTTCTCAGCCTTTTGTTTTGATGTTTTTTCAGCTTTGACGCATATCGTCAATTATCTGTTGAATGTGCGTAACCTTTAAATCCGACAAACCTGTAATTTCAAGGTATCGTTTATTTTCAAGTCCTAAAAGATAATCAGTACTTACGGAGAAAAATCCTGCTATTTTAACAAGCATATCTATTGAGGGCTGTATATTATCGTTTTCCCAGTTTGAAACTGCCTGTTTAGATACCGAAAGATTTTTAGCAAGCTCGACCTGAGTTATATTTCTTTGATTGCGAAGAAGTTTAATTTTTTCATTAAGCATAGGTAAAACCTCCTGTGTCAATAATTACAATACTATTGTATAAAATTACTTGACAATATATAAATACTGTGGTATTTTAATAGTGGACAATGTGATGAATTTTGTTGTTTGCTTTTTAATGAGGAGGTTGAATATATATGACCAAGTTTTTATGAGTCGAATTATTGATTTATTTTTTTATAATCGGTTATTTAAGTGAATAAAAGGAGAATTGATATGTTATACTTTTTTAATATCGTAAAAAGTATGGATATAAGAATTAATATTAATGAAAATGATTTTGCTGATTTTTTAGCTAAAAATTGGTTCGTAATTCTTATATGCATAATGATAACTTTATTTGTTTTATATATGGTGTTTCTTAGTATTAAAAATTCTGATAACGATAAACCTTTGCAGATTGAAAAAGCAACTGTAATTGAGAAAATATTATCTCAGGGAGATATTGAATGGTATATTTTAGAATTTGATAACGGACAAAGAAAAAAATTAAGAAACTTAAATGCCAACAGATTGATAATTGCTGTAGGAGATAAAGGACATTTCCATTACAGAGGAGATACAATTTACGATTTTGTCAGAGATTAATCATTTACATTGTCTGGATTTTTTTAGAATAAAATATGGTTTAGTTAAGAAAGGACAAACTATTATGAAAAATAAAAAACATTTAGTAAAAGGAATTGTAATAAATATACAAGCTATTGTCATATTGGGTTTTGCGTTAAATTCATTTATACCCACTTTAATTAATTTTGTATCTTATAAATTATACGGAACAGAAAAAAATGTTGCCATAATTACTCTTATTCTTTGGGGAATTGCTATATTTGCTTCATTGGTGGAAATGCATGTAGGAAATGCTCTTATTAATAATTATTTTTCTGAAAGTACAAATAATAATGTAACTCCGTCTGTGCATGAATGGAAATGTCCAAAATGCGGAAAAATACATAGTAATTATATAGCAATATGTGACTGCGGTGAACATAAGCCTAACAAACAATAAGAAAAAAATATGTTTCGGTGTGGTAATTTGAAATATTAAAGTCATAAAATCAGGCAGATTTTCAGATAAAAAGAAATTCTGCTTGATTTTTCTTTTTGGTAGTATTAAACTAAAAGATATATTCAAAAGTCGTACCGGACAGGGGGCATTTAAATTGGTTGAATCATTAATGCAAAGAATTGAAAGACTTCTTCCGAAGCTTTCTAAGGGGCAAAAGCTGATTGCAAAATATATTCAGACCGAATACGGTAAGGCTGCCTTTATGACCGCCGCAAAGCTGGGGGAAACAGTCGGAGTAAGCGAGTCCACTGTAGTCAGATTTGCTACAGAGCTTGGTTACAGCGGATACCCCAAAATGCAGCAGGCTATGCAGGAAATGATAAGGGATAAGCTTACCTCTTTTCAGCGTATAGAGGTAAGTCAGGCAAGAATTGGAGGAGGAAGTGTTATTGAACACGTACTCAGCAGCGATATTGACAATATAAAACAGACTATTGAAGATATTTCTCAGGAGGATTTCGACAAAGCCGTAAAAGCAATATCGAATGCAAAAACAATATATATATACGGTCTGAGAAGTTCCTCGACTTTGGCAGGTTTTATGGGGTATTATCTCAATCTTATATTCGGAAACGTAAAGGTCATATCTACTGCCGACAGGGCAAGACTTTATGAAGAGTTTAACAGAATAGGCAATGAAGATGTTATGATAGGCATTACATTTCCAAGATATTCACATCATGTATCTGCGGCTATGAAATTTGCTATGGACAGACACGCAAAGGTGATAGCTATTACTGACAGTATGAACTCACCTATAGCCAAAACTTCGGATTATGTTCTGCTTGCCAGAAGCGGTATGGCAACAATAGTGGATTCTCTTGTAGCACCGCTAAGTATAATAAACGCACTGATAGTCGCTACTGTTATTGAGAAAAAAGACGATGTTGTAAAGACATTCAAGGATTTGGAAATCATATGGAATAATTACGGTGTTTATAACCGTGATGCTAATGATGAAACAATAGATACCAATATGAAAAATAAGGGTGAAGCAAATGCCTTGTAGGGTTGCGGTAGTAGGAGCAGGTGCGGCAGGAATGATGGCGGCAGGATATGCAGGTTATTACGGCTGTGATGTTATGCTCTTTGAGAAAAATGCACGTACAGGAAGAAAAATACTTATAACGGGCAAGGGAAGGTGTAACGTCACAAATAACTGCGATAATGATACTTTTCTTGCCAATGTACCTACAAACAGCAGATTTCTGTACAGTGCAATAAACAGCTTCAGTACTCAGGATACAATAAGCTTTTTTGAAAGCAGAGGACTTCCGCTCAAAACAGAAAGGGGAAACAGAGTTTTTCCCGTATCGGACAAAGCTTCCGATGTTGCCGATACATTGTTAAGGTTTGTACGTGAAAGCGGCTGCCGTCTGATAAATGACGAAGTACATTTGCTTATTATAGACAATAACCGTGTATGCGGAATAGAAACCGTATCGGGTGAGAAAATATATGCCGACAAGGTAATAATTGCTACAGGCGGAAAGTCATATCCTGCAACGGGTTCAACAGGAGCAGGATATAAGCTTGCAAAACAGGCAGGACATACGATAGTACCTCCGAAACCGTCATTAGTTCCTGTTGTATCCAATGATTTATTCTGTAAGGAATTACAGGGACTTTCACTGAGAAATATTTCTCTGAAAGTGATTTCCAAAAAAGACGGTAAAGTTATATATTCCGATTTCGGGGAAATGCTTTTTACACATTTCGGAGTAAGCGGCCCTGTTATTCTGAGTGCCTCAGCTTACCTTACGAATAAAAAACTCAGTGACTATTATTTTTCAATAGACCTGAAACCCGCTCTCAGCGAAAAGCATCTTGATTTGAGAATATTGCGTGACTTTGAGTTTTTTATAAACAAGGATATACAGAATTCACTCGGAAAACTGCTTCCGTCAAAGCTTATTCCCGTTGTGATAAAAAGAGCCGAAATTCCGATACACACAAAATGCAACTCAATAACCAAGGAACAGCGTCACCGACTGCTGGAAATTCTGAAAAATTTTACGGTCAGTATAAGCGGATTCCGACCTATAGAAGAAGCCATTATTACCTCAGGCGGCGTAAGCACCAAGGAAATAAATCCCAAAACAATGGAATCAAAAATATGCAGCGGACTTTATTTTGCAGGTGAGGTAATAGACGTTGACGCTTACACAGGCGGCTTTAATTTGCAGATAGCTTTCAGTACAGGCTATGTGGCAGGTACGTCCGTATATTAAAAAACTCTGTATGATTAAGCTGTAAATCTGCGGCATCGCCGAAACGGCGATTGCAGCCGTCAAAAGCGTACGCTTTTGACAAGAATTTCAAGGTTATACCTTGAAATTCCCTCGCATTGCGAGGGGCTGCAATCGCACAGCGTGCGTACAGACTTTGTTGCTGATAAGATAAAAATGTAAACAATGAAAGGAAGATAAAAATGATTGCAGTAGCAATAGACGGCCCGGCAGGAGCAGGAAAAAGTACTTTAGCGAGGGCGGCAGCAAAAAAATTGTCATTTATATATGCCGATACAGGAGCGTTGTATCGTTCAATAGCATTGAATACTGTCAGAAACAATATTGATGTATCTGATTCCGTTAGCATAGAAAAAATGCTTGAGAAAACTGAAATAGAATTAAAATTCATAAATGATGAACAGCGTGTATTCCTTAACGGAGAGGACGTATCCGACAAAATAAGAACATCGGAAATTTCTATGGCAGCGTCAGCTATATCGGCACTGCCTGCTGTAAGAAGCTTTCTGCTGGAGCTTCAGAGAGAGCTTGCAAGAAAAAATAACGTCATTATGGACGGAAGAGATATAGGTACAGTAGTTCTCCCGAATGCACAGGTAAAGATATTTTTGACAGCTTCTCCCGAATGCAGAGCAAAGAGAAGATATGACGAATATATCGCAAAAGGAAAACAGGAAAATTATGAGGAAATACTTGAAAGCATAAAGCAAAGGGATTATAACGATTCACACCGTGCAATAGCTCCTTTGAAGGCTGCCGATGATGCTGTTCTTGTAGATACATCTGATGATACTCCGCAGCAGTCAGTTGAAAGAATAGTAAAAATCATAGAGGAAAAGACACTGTAATTTCAGAATGCGGATTTTTCAAAAAGAATACCTATTTTTAAACTGTAGGCAAAAAACAAGGAGGATAATATGGAACGCAATAAAAAGCAAATTCCATGGTTTTATTCATTTGCAAGGGGAGTAGTAACCCCCATAATATCTCTTTTATACAGGGTAAAGTTTACAAACAGGGATAATATTCCTGAAAACGGAGCTTATATTATAATATCCAATCACTTATCGAATGTAGACCCTGTTATTATGGGAATGGGACAGCGTAAAAGAAAACTGCATTTTATGGCTAAAGCGGAACTTTTCAAAAACAAGTTTTTTGCAGGACTGATAACTGCACTGGGAGCGTTCCCTGTATTCAGAGGAGAGGGAGTTGACCAGGAAGCAATCAGTACCGGAGAGGACATACTCAAAGAGGGCGGAGTAATGGTAATATTCTTCGAGGGCAAGAGATCAAAGACAGGAGAATTTCTCAGACCGAAAACAGGAGCAATGCTGATTGCCCATGCTACAAATACTCCGATAGTTCCTGCGTGTATTACTCCCGAAAAGAAGCTTATGAAAGTTTTCCGCAAGACAAGGGTTTCTTTCGGAGAGCCTGTAACACCCGAACAACTCGGCATAGATGTAAACAATCCCGTTCCAAATCCGAGAGAGCTTAGAAACGCATCTAAAAAAGTAATGGGAATGCTTGAAGAAATGCGTTCAAAGGAAGTATTTTAAAATATTAGGAGATAGCATATGAGCAAAGTAACTCTTGCAAAGACGGCAGGCTTCTGTTTTGGAGTAAACAGAGCTGTCAATATGGTGTATGAGCTTGCCGAAAAGGAAAAAGTGTGTACCTTAGGGCCGATAATCCACAATGCAGAGGTTGTCAATGAACTGAAGGAAAAGGGTGTCATTATAGCAGACAGTCCGTGTGATGTGAAGGAAGGCTATACCGTTGTAATACGCTCCCACGGTGTCGGCAGGAAGGTCTATGACGAAATATCAGGGCTTGGACTTAAATATGAAGATGCGACCTGTCCGTTTGTTTCAAAGATACATAAAACCGTTGCAAAAGCCGGAAAGGAAAATTCCACCGTAATAATAATAGGCGACAAGAACCACCCCGAGGTAAAGGGAATAGAGGGTCATTGCTGCGGACAATATTTCACGGTTAAAAATCACGATGAAATTGAAAATCTTGTCGAAAATCATCAGGAATTAAAGACAAATAAGGTAACAGTAGTATCCCAGACAACATTTGATGTGAGCGAGTGGAAAAAAAGTTTAAAAATTATCAAAAAAGTATGTACAAACGCCGTGATTTTTGATACAATATGTAATGCAACGGCAGAACGACAAGAAGAAGCGAGGTCTTTGGCAGAAAAATCAGACCTCATGATAGTTATTGGCGACAAAACAAGCTCGAATACCTGCAAGCTTTATGACATTTGCAGACGTGTGTGCAGCAGAACCTACCTTGTAGAAACAAGTAAGGAATTGTCATCAATCGACTTTTCAACAGCTTGTGATATTGGCGTTACGGCAGGAGCGTCAGCACCTGCCAGGATAATAAAGGAGGTACTGGATACAATGGCAGAGAATCAGGTAAATTCCAGTGAAGAAAAAGAACAGGACTTTGCATCAATGCTGGAGGAGCATATGCAGAGCTATAATACAGACGGGAGGGTGCAAGGCGTAGTCGACAGAATAACACCTAATGAAATTTATGTTGACATCGTCGGAAAAAAACAGGCAGGCATTGTAAAGCTTGATGAGCTTACAAATGACCCCAATGCTAAGGCAGAAGATCTTGTAAAGGTCGGAGATGTACTTGACCTTCTTATTATGCGTACAAACGACCAGGAGGGAACAGTAATGCTTTCCAAAAAGCGTGTGGATGCTCAGAAAGGTTGGGATACAGTAAAGGCTGCTCTCGAATCAAAGGAGATACTCACGGGTGTTGTAACAGAGGTGAACAAGGGCGGAGTAATCGCTGTAACAGACGGTACAAAGGTATTTATCCCCGCTTCTCAGGCTACAGCATCAAAGAACGAGAAAACAGACGGTCTGCTCAAGCAGGAAGTAAGATTCAGAATTATCGACATCAATGACCGCAGAAGACGTGCTGTAGGTTCTATCCGTTCCGTTATCAACGAGGAAAAGAGCAAGGCAAGAGAAGCTTTCTGGGCTGGCTGCGAAGTAGGCAAGGTTTATACAGGTACTGTAAAATCTCTTACAAGCTACGGTGCTTTTGTTGACATCGGCGGTGTTGACGGTATGATACATATTTCGGAGCTTTCATGGAACAGAATAAAGCACCCTTCAGAGGTTGTCAAGGTTGGCGATGTAGTTGAGGTTTACGTCAAGGATATTGACGAGGAAAAGAAGAACATATCTCTGGGCTATAAAAAGGCTGAGGACAATCCTTGGGAGGTTCTCAAGAACAATTATCCCGTTGGAACAGTTGCCGAGGTTGAGATAGTAGGACTTACTTCATTCGGTGCATTCGCAAAGATTATCCCCGGCATAGACGGACTTATCCATATTTCTCAGATAGCTGACCGCAGAATTGAGAAGCCTGAGGACGAGCTTACAATTGGTCAGAAGGTAAATGCAAAGGTTACAGCTATTGATTTTGATAAGAAGAGAGTTAGCTTGTCAATAAGAGCTTTGCTTGAGGACAATGCAGATGATTCCGATGCTGAGGAAGATGACAACGAGTAATATTATTTAAATAAAATTTTGCGGCAGACTTTTTCAGATTTTACTGAGAAAGTCTGCCCTTACTGTTTGATAATCCTTAATTCTAAAACCATAAAATTTTGATTGAACTTTTTCAAAAGTTCACGGTTTCCAAAGGCAGAGCCTTTGGTGGGATTTTAAAGGGCAACGCCCTTTAACTATCTATAGTTAAGAGGAACTTCATTATTCTACATATTATTGACTGCGTATATGTGATAATCTTAATAATGTCACTGCTTCAGGAAGAATATACGCAGAGTTAAAAACAAAGGAGTTTTTAAAATGAAAAAAGTGTTTACGGCAGTAATTGTCTGCGGACTGCTGCTTTCCTTTACAGCCTGCAAAGGAATTAATCTTCCCGATAGGCCGTCATCTCAGACAGAGAACGGCACAGCCTCTCAGACGGAGCAGACGACCGAAGAAGAAACTCAGACTTCTGGCGTGGAGGCTTCCGTACCTAACATTAGCAGCGAGCCGCCTACAGAAAATGAAACAGAAACCGAAACAGAAGCCGAAACAGAACCGCCTACGGAAAGACAGTACAAGGCAGATGACTATGTTTCGGTGGGAAAGGAAAAAAACTATAAGTACACGGACAGAACAGATAATAAATATAACGTGACACTGCGTATGCCAAAGGTAAACAGCGTGGGAGGAGTATCGTTTGACGAGCTTAATAACGTTATAAAAGAAGACTGCGAACAATATTTCACAGAGTCCGATATGAGTATGAAAGGAAAAACAAGTCTTATTGTAAGTGAAATGAGCTATAAATATTATCTTAACGGAAATGTTCTGAGCATAGTTATAACACATAAGGTGAGCGTTGGTTCGTTTGTGACATACGGTATATATAACACTGATGTAAGAACAGGGGCAATCCTTGACAATGAGGGAATAGCTCAGGCTATGGGTATAACAGACTATGAAGAGCTTCGTGAAAAGATAAAGTCAGCTCTCAGAAAGGATTACGGCGAAAGATATGCAGGTAAAAATCTTTCAGGATACAACGAAACCTTTTCAACAACGATGTCAGACAGCAATATAGACAACTCAGTGCTGTTCATAGGAAAGGACGGCAAAATTATGGCTCAGTGTATCGAATATGTTCAGGCAGGCGGAGGAATGAGTTCGCAAATAATAGAAATAGAGTAAAAAACATACGTATACGCTACTTACAGCAGGTAAAAATCAAATAGTTATGCAATAAATATTGACAAAACTGCGTTGTGGGAATAAAATAGTTAGGCAATCAAAATAATTTCTTGCTTTGATTGCCTTATGACAGTCGTTTAAAAATCGGTATCCGCTTAAACGGATTAATCCGTTAATATTGATTCTGAGCGGAACAGGATAAAAGATGACAGGAGGAGTTATGGAGGATTTTTTTTGCAAAAAGTTTAATGATAGTCTGTCTTTAAGCTATGTTCTGTTTAACAGAGTTGAGCAAAATGTCTTTAACAGCTCAAAAAGATTTAACCTCTCAATAAGTGAACTTTCAATGCTTGAGGTTATAAACAAAAGTCCCATACACGGCAAGATGATTGGCGATATAGCAGGTGAGCTTATGATAACGCCGTCATCTGTAACAATAGCTGTAAACAGGCTGGAGAGAAAAGGCTATGTTTTCAGAAAAAAAAGTGAAACGGACGGAAGGCAGGTATTTGTAAATCTTACCGAGAAGGGCAGGCACGCCGACAGAATATATAAACGTTTCCGAAAAAATATGGCGAGAGATATTCTTAAGGGAATGAGCGACTGCGAAAAGCTTATGCTTATTGAATGTGTCGACAGAATGAATGACTTTCTTCTCAGCAGGATAAACAAAAGTATATTAAACAGAGATGGTCTGAAAAATACGGCATAACCGGAAAGGAATAATACAGAATATGAGCTTTAGCATTTTAGGTACAGGCAAGGCAGTACCGGAATATGTATTGACAAACGATGAGCTTTCTACAATGGTAGAAACAAGTGATGAATGGATTTCGACAAGAACCGGTATAAAAAAGCGTCACATATGCAAAGAGGAAACCATAACCGAACTCTGCGTTCAGGCAGCAGAAGAGGCTATGAACAATGCGGGAGTTACGGCTAAGGAACTCGATTTGATTATATGTGCTACGCTCAGGGGAGAGTATATTACACCGTCACAGGCTTGTGTGGTTCAGAAAGAGCTGGGTGCAACCTGTCCTGCATTTGATATAAATGCAGCATGCTCGGGCTTTATATATGCACTTGACGTTGCGGCAGGCTTTTTTGCAAGAGGCAGAGTTAAAAAGGTTCTTGTAATTGACAAGCGCAATCATATTGCGGGAAATGTATTTACAGAAGATATTGAAGGAATTCAGGTTCATAGATATGGAGCTCACATTTTTCATACAAATAATTTA
>ONBJ01000027.1 GCA_900316025.1 uncultured Eubacteriales bacterium | reverse complement strand
CGTGCTTTGAATTAGTAGTGAGCGTAACTTTCTTTATATTGCTTCTGCTTTGCTTCTGTCTGATTTCCTCGTCAAGATTTTCCTTAGCAACTGCGAGCATAAGTTTTATTCTGTTCTCCTGATTTACTCTGGTTGCACCGGGGTCGTAATCTATGGCGACTATATTTGATTTGGGATTCAGCTCCTTGACCTTTCGTATCATACCCTTTCCGACAATGTGGTTAGGCAGACAGCCGAAAGGCTGAGTACATACGATATTGGGATAACCGCTTTCGGCAAGCTCCAGCATTTCGCTGGTAAGAAGCCAGCCCTCACCCATCTTGTTTCCAAGACCGACAACACCGCTGACAAGCTCTTTAAGGTGACTGTATCGACCCGGGGGCAGAAATCCGTGCTTGACTGCACATTCCGTTATAAGTCCCTCCATTTTTTCAAGATAGCGGTAAGCTTTCTGAAGTGCGGCATACTTGACTTTATTTCCTCCGTAAAGTTCTATATCCTGAATCCTGTTATCGAGCTTGAAGAGAACAAAGCCCATAATGCCGGGTACGCACACCTCACAGTCCTGTTCATTGAGGAATGCTTCAAGATTATTGTTTCCGAGCGGAGCATATTTAACATAAATTTCCCCGACAACTCCGACCTTTACCTTAGGTACGATGTTTCTCTGTATGTTGGCAAAGGACTGTGCCATATCATCAAGATTTTGCCTTTGCTGTTCCAGCTTGAAGCCTCTGCCCTGCTTATACTGACCTACTATGTTTTCAATCCAGCTATCCACCAGAGCCATACTTTCGCCCTTGTTAATCTCATAGGGCTTTGTCTGATTGCTCAGAAGCATAAGCGTATCGCCGTACACCAAAGCACCGATAAGCTTTCTTATTATGGGCAGTGTAAGCTGAAAGCCGGGGTTCTTTTCAAGTCCCGATATATTAAGGGAAATTACGGGTATGAACTCCAGTCCTGCCTTTTTAAGAGCTTTTCTGAGGAGGTGTATATAATTCGAGGCTCTGCAGCCGCCGCCCGTCTGAGTGATTAACAAAGCTGTTTTATGCAAATCATATTTTCCGCTTTGCAGAGCGTGGATAAACTGTCCTATTACAAGTATTGCAGGATAACAGGTATCGTTATGTACATATTTCAGACCTACCTGTGCAATTTCAGGGCCGTCAGTTTCGAGAAGCTCCGTTTTATAACCGTACTCGTCAAAAACACGCTTCATTATCCTGAACTGAATTGATGCCATCTGCGGAAGCAGAATGGTATATTCCTTTTTCATTTCCTTTGTAAACAGAAGTCTGCCTGTCTTATCATATTTCAAGGTAGCCATAAAGCTTTCTCTCCGTTAAGTAAAATTAGTTTGCTTTTGAACTTTTCTTTTGTTTCTGTTCCTCTATAGCTGCAAGAAGGCTTCTCAGACGTATCTTGACTGCACCAAGATTGGTTATTTCGTCAATTTTTATCTGAGTATATATTTTGCCCTCACTTTCGAGGATTTCCCTTACCTCATCGGTGGTTATAGCGTCAACGCCGCAGCCGAACGATACAAGCTGTACAAGGTTCATATCATCGGCATGAGCTATATAGTGTGCGGCAGAGTAGAGCCTTGCGTGATATGTCCACTGATTAAGGACGGTTGTCTTATATTTTTCGGCTTTGTCGCACACAACGTCCTCCGAAACTATTGCAACGTTGAAGCTTGACATAAGCTTGTCTATACCCTTGTTTATTTCGGGGTCTACGTGATAGGGTCTGCCTGCAAGAACGATTATTTCCTTGCCTTCGCTTCTCGCCTTTTTAAGAATATCCTCACCCTTTGCCTTTATCCTTGCCATATGGAGTTCATATTCATCATAGGCTTTTTTAGCGGCATTCTTAACCTCTTTGAGAGTTATGTTGTCAAAATATTTTGAAAGTATTTCGTGAGCCTTTTTAGGAAAATCCTTTTTGCGGTGTATTCCGAAGTAGTCATTTATGAATGTGATTTTCCTTACGTCCTTCATATTGGTTTTGATAACCTCAGAATAGTAAGCAACAACAGGGCAGTTATAGTGATTATCGCTTTTGCCCTCGTCAAAGTTATAGGAAAGACAGGGGTAGAAAATGGTATCTATACCGCTGTCTATAAGCACCTGTACGTGACCGTGCATAAGCTTTGCTGGATAGCACACGGTATCTGAGGGTATAGTCTGCTGACCCTTAGCATAAAGCTTTCTGTCTGATACGGGGGAGGTGCATACCTCAAAGCCAAGCTCCGTAAAGAAAGCATACCAGAAAGGAAGAAGTTCATATATGTTAAGCCCCATAGGCAAGCCTATCTTACCTCTTTTTCCCTCTTTGGGTTTATATGATTTCAGAAGCCTGAGCTTATATTCGTATATATTGAATGCTTCGTTGGGAGTTTTTTTCGTGACAGGTTTTTCGCAGCGGTTTCCGCCTATGAAGCGTCTGCCGTTTGAGAACCTGTTCACGGTAAGACGGCAGTTATTACTGCAGCCGCCGCAGTTTACAACTGAAATTTCGTGAATGAAGTTTTCAAGCTGTTCACTGTTTAAGATACTGCTTTTTTCGGATTTTGAGTTTGACTGTGACTGTGCATAAAGTGCCGCACCGTAAGCTCCCATAAGTCCCGAGATAGTCGGACGTACAACCTGAGTACCCATTTCCTGCTCAAAGGCTCTGAGTACCGCATCGTTGAGGAAAGTTCCTCCCTGAACTACAATTTTACTGCCGAGCTTTGCCGGGTCGGAAACTCTTATTACCTTGTACAATGCGTTTTTGACAACACTCAGAGAAAGTCCTGCCGAGATGTCCTCTATAGTCGCACCGTCCTTCTGAGCCTGCTTTACCGAGCTGTTCATAAACACGGTACAGCGTGAGCCGAGGTCTACAGGGTGTTTTGCAAAAAGTCCGAGCTTTGCGAAATCCTCAATACTGTAGCCCAGAGCATTCGCAAAGGTTTGCAGGAACGAGCCGCAGCCTGACGAACAGGCTTCATTGAGGAATATATTGTCAACCGCCTGATTATGTATTTTAAAGCATTTTATATCCTGTCCGCCGATGTCTATAATAAATTCAACGTCGGGCATAAAGCTTTTAGCGGCGGTAAAGTGAGCAACGGTTTCAACTATGCCGTAATCTACCATAAAGGCATTTTTTACTATTTCCTCACCGTATCCCGTAACGGCAGAGGAAGCGATATTTATATCGGGTTTTTCGGCATAGAGTTCTTCAAGGAAGGTTTTTATTATGGGTACGGGGTTTCCGCTGTTCGGAAGATAGCGTGAAGTCAGAAGCTGACCGTCCTCACCCATAACGACTGCCTTTACGGTAGTTGAGCCTGCATCTATACCGATAAAGGCTCTGCCCTGATATGATTTGAGGTCGCCTGTCTTTACTGTAGCCTGCGAATGTCTTTCTCTGAACTTTGCGTACTCCTTTTCGTCACTGAAAAGAGGGGGATTGAATGCAAAATTGCCGTTACCCTTATAATTATTTACGGCTTCTGCAACTTCGTCGAAGCTTACTGCATTTTCGGCACACAATGCCGCACCGCAGGCAACATAATAAAGGGAGTTTTCTGGACATATGCCCTCTGTTTTCAGAACCTTGTCAAATCTTTTTCTTAGCTGCTCCATAAAGGTGAGAGGGCCTCCGAGATAGACAATCTGACCCTTTATTTCACGACCCTGAGCAAGTCCTGCCACAGTCTGGTTTACAACGGCGGCAAATATACTTGCGGCAATATCGCTTTTTCTTGCACCCTGATTTAAAAGCGGCTGTATATCGGTTTTTGCAAATACGCCACATCTTGAAGCTATGGTATATATTTTTTCGCTTTGAGCGGCAAGTCCGTCAAGGCTTTCTATGGGTACGTTGAGAAGTGTTGCCATCTGGTCAATGAACGCACCCGTACCGCCTGCACACGAGCCGTTCATTCTTACCTCCATACCGCCTGTAAGAAAGAGAATTTTAGCGTCCTCACCGCCAAGCTCTATAACGACATCGGTTTTAGGGATAAAAGTATTGGTGGCAACACGTGTAGCGTAAACCTCCTGAACGAAATCTATTCCGCAGGCTTCGGCAAGACCCATTCCGGCAGAACCCGAAACAGCCAGCGGTGAATTATCGCACTGAGGAACGGCAGCCTTTGCCTTTCTGAGAACATCGGCTATTTTCTGTTTTATCTGCGAGTAATGTCTTTCGTAGGTGCTGTATAATATATTATTGTTTTCGTCAAGAACCACACATTTTACTGTAGTTGAGCCTACGTCTAATCCCACTCTCATAACAAATCTCCCTCTGTTAAGCTTACATATGCTTTATATTTATAAAAGATTGTCGGTAAGTTACGGCATTTTTCTCTAATATACACCTTTACCGTTAAAGGATATTATATCACAGAATGAGAAAAAATAAAAGTACAAACACGTTAATTTTTATATGAAATTTAACGGCTGGATTTCAGGAAATTTTATCGGTGAATGTACATTCTCGTCATATCATCTTCACCGTCACCCTGAACCATACACAGAAATTCCCAGCCGTATTTTTCGTAAAAGCCGATATGGTCGGTAACGAGATAAATCGGGGTTATGCCGTTTGACTTCATATCATCAACGACCATATCAAGGAGCTTTCCTGCGATACCCTGACAGCGGTATTCCTCCTCCGTATAAACGGCACATACATTTGGTGAAAGGTCTTTTCGGTTATGGAAATCGTTTTCTATAACACCCATTCCGCTGACAATTCTGTCACCGTCAAGGCAAAGATACCAGCCGTATTCGTTTTTATGGCTGAGGTAGTCCTGCATACATTCGGCATAGGCTTCCTTCGGAACGCCCCACTTACTGCTGAACCATTCTGCGGCAGTATTCATTAAATCAGGATTTTGTCTTAATGTGATGTATTTATAGTTTTTCATAATTTTAACCTCATTTTAAGCTTATATTATAATATTTTGCAAAAACGCCGTTTCACGGCATTTTTGATTTTGTATTTTGCGTTAAAGGGTTTCACCCTTTAAAATTCTGACCAAAGGCTCCGCCTTTGGAAACCGCAAGGGCTCTGCCCTTGACCCGCAAGCCTTTGAAAAGGCTTGACCTAAACTTTATGGTTTTGAACTCTATGTTTTTGATTTTCAGGAGTAATATAATATTAGTCGGGATTATTTACGCAATAATCCCGACTTACTTCATAATTATTTTTTGTTTTCCTTTTTAGCGGAAGAGCCTTTTTTAAGCTTTCTGTTCTGCCACATAACCCAAAGAGGGCCTGCAATACATATAGATGAATAGCAGCCTGAAATTACACCTATCATCATCGGCAAAGCAAATGTAACAACAGACTTTATGTTGAACACAGATGCAAAGATGAATACTGACAGAATAGCAGCCAGTGTTGTTATAGATGTGCATATGGTTCTTCTGAAAACCTGAGTACCGCTCTTATTGAAGAGTTCATCGTAATCGACCTTTTTGCTGCCAAGACGTTTTCTGTTTTCACGAACACGGTCATAAATTACGATAGTATCGTTCAGTGAATAACCAAGTATCATAAGGGTAACTGCTATGAAGTTACTGTCAACAGGCATTCTGAATATTACGAACGTAAAGTATATCATCATAATATCGTGGAACAGGGCAACAAGAGCCATAACACCTGCCGACCAGCCGCCGATTTTCTGGAATCTTATCGCAACGAAGATAACCATAAGCAGACAGGCAATAGCAACGGCTACAATACACTTAAGGAAGAATTTCCAGCCCATAGAGGATTCAACGGACTGTGAATCAAGTACCTTGAATTTGTTGTCAGGGAATTTTTCCTGAAGCTTTGTGGTGAGATTGTCCATTATCTCAGGAGTGATTGTTTTCTTGCCCGAGAACTGCACAGCCAGAAGGTATCCGTTCTGAAGCTGAGTTCCGTCCTCGTTTACTGTTATGTTTTCGCTTATATTGAAGCTTACCCTGTCGGAAGTTTCGGTTTGAATAAGCGTCTGCATAGAAGCTGTATCTATGTTTCCGACATAGTTATACTGGAGAATAGTACCTCCCGTAAACTGAATATCAAGAGAAACACCGAATATTACATTACAGATTATACCTATAAGGAATATCGAAAGGGAAACAGCGAAAAATATTTTAGAAGCACCTGTAAAATCAAGTATCTTTTTCATTATTTATCAGCACCTCCAAAGAACCATTTTTTACGGAGAGGCTTCAGACCTGATGCTGATTTCAACATTAATCTTGCCGCACCGATACCCATTACAAAGTTGGAGATTACACCTACAAGGAGTGTATATCCGAATGAGTAGATTGTACCCGTTGTGGAAGGGCCGAAAATACCTGAAAGGATATTTACAGGGCCGAATACAAGCAACAGAATGATAGCTACTATTACAACAGTTACGTTACCGTCGAATATAGCCCAGAATGAGCCTTTTGTACCTGTCATAACTGCACCGTCAATGGTTTTGCCTGCTCTGAGTTCCTCACGTACACGCTCGGCGGTGATTATGTTGGCATCTGCACCCATACCGATAGACAAAATCATACCTGCAACACCGGGGAGCGTCATTGTAAAGCTGGGAATTACAGTGAAAAGTCCCGATACAGCGGAAACTGACAATGCAAGCTGACCCATAAGAGCAAGTACTGCGATAAAGCCGGGCAGTCTGTACATAACTATAAGGAACAAGGTCATAAAGATAAGTGCAGCAACAGCAGCATAGCCCATAGCTACAAGAGCGGAATCACCCAGTGTAGGGTCTACAGAACCGAAGCTTGTTGTTTCGAGCTTGAAAGGCAAAGCACCTGCATTGATTTTTGTTGCAAGGCTCTGAGCCTCCTCTGCACTGCCAAGACCTGTTATGGAAGCTTCTCCGTTTGAAATGACAGCCTGTACGGTAGGTGCGGAAATCATCTCATCATCGAGCCATATGGAAACAGTCTGACCCTTATATTTCTGAGTAATATCGGCGAATACGGAAGCGTCTTTAAGTTTAAGACCTACAACATAGTCCGTACCGTCAATACCTGCCTGAGCAGAAGCAACATTACTTCCGTCCATCAGGATTGTTTCCGTTTCTCCTGTAGGGGTTTTGTATACAACTTCACCATCGCCGTTTATATCCTGAGAAGCATATGAATTTCCGGGACGGAACGTAAGCTGTGCCGTTGCGGAAATTTCCTCAATAGCAGCTCTTGCGTCAAATGAAGTTTCGGTTTCTTTCCAGGGAAATCTTACTATAATGGTATTGCTTGAGGCATCTGCATAAAGCTCATAGTCTGTAACGTTATTGGAAACCAGTCGGGTTTCAATAACAGCCTTTGCAGCCTCAATTTCCTCTGCCTTGGCCTCAACGCCGTCAGCAGGCTTGAAGGTAGCTTCTACTCCACCTCTGATATCTATTCCCCATCTAATGTCACCGATACCCTTAATTACGGTGCTGTCAATATCACCGTACTGAGTGTGCAGACCAAACGTAGCAAAATAACTCAGAATAAGTATAAGGATGGCAATGATGAAAAATATCGGTTTTGCAACTCTTTTCACTCTTATTACCTCCATAAGGGAAATTTTTCTACTGTATTCAATAATATCGGGGAAACACAAAATTTCACGAACCCTTAATCAATAGTATCAATTACAGCCATAACAGAGTAATTATATATTTTTCGTTAAAAAAAGTCAATTAAAAGTAATTTTTTTGTTATTCCATAAAAAATAAACGTATTAATTTGTGCAATTTTACTTTTACAATTTATATCAGTCCGTTTTTATTTTTCAGGAAAATTTCCCGCCTGAAAAGTTTTGTCCACTTTTTCAAAAGTGGTGGGGTCGAGGGGCAAAGCCCCTTGTGGGATTTTTAAGGGCGAAGCCCTTAAACTCATCAATTATTTGATTTTCAACCGCTCAGGTAAAAAAATTTTATAGACAATAAACTGTTCGTTTTCGGTATTTTTATCCTGAGTTTCATAAACAATCTCAAGGTTATCGGGAACATTTTCCATATGACTGAAGCTGCCGTGTACACCCTTTCCGTAAAGAAGATATATATATTCGGTATCAGGGAACTGTTTTTTCACATTTTCCAGAAATTGTTTATAGCCGAGAACAGATATTTTATTTTTATTTCTCTCACAATAGAGGTGTCCTGTATCCGTGAAGGGATTTATTATTTTGTTTTTTCTCAGATAGGCAACAACTGCATTACAGGAATCCTCTGCACTTTCAAAAATAACGGAATTTTCGGGCAGAGTTTCGACAAATGCCGCAGTATTTTTTGAATCCGAGTAGCTGCCCCGATAATCAGAAATTATGCCGCCGTAATAGCTTATCATTACACAAAACAGGAATATTACGCTGAAAGCATTTATCAGCACACTGCATATATCAGCATATGCGATTTCTTTATGCTGATTTTCTTCAATTTGAGCGTAAGCTTTTACGCTGTCAAGCTCCTCCTGCATTATCCATATAAGAAAGAATATCGTAAAGAGTATCATAACCACATGGTACTGCTTGACTGAATATATATATACATTTATGTACACTGGAACTATAAAAAGCATTCCGCCAATAAATATGTACTTTGCTGTTCTGACGGACTTTAATATACGCACAGACATAAACAGGAATACCGCAAGAATTATCAGAACAAACCATGTAAGCAGCCTGTCCGCAAAAAAGAACATCATAAAAAAGCTGCGTATCCCCTTCAGGAAATTAATTATGCTGAATGCTTTATCGTCTATCATAGTACTTTGAGCATTCGTTACATCTCTGAACTCATATAATAAAAACAATGCACTGCACAGCGGAATTATCAATGCCAGAAAGTTTTTGGGTATATTTATATTGAATAAAGTATTTTTGCTTTCAGATGATTTTTTCTTTTTTAGTGCATATATCAGAACCTCAAAGAAATGTACTGCACAGACTGCAAAAGCCATACCAATAATCAATATGTGCGTCTGTATCAGAAGAGCCAGCACCGCAAAATACATAAACGGGTGTTCATATCGTTTTTTATACTGCCATGCAAGTAAGGTTATAAGAAAAACCGCAAGAGAGTAGCTTCTTCCAAAAACCGCACAGAAATATACAAACATAGGACTGATAATAATTACGGCAACTGTTATTTTATTGAACGGTGCATATCTCACAAAAATTACCGCCGCCGCACTTACAAGAATAAAGCTTATTATATTTATTGTTATATATGGAAATCCCAGCTTTGCAAAGGGCATAAGCAGCAGAAACCATAAGCAGGGGTGTCCCTCATACGAAAGAACATCGAAAAGCTCTATGGGGTTCAGTTCTTTGGCAATAAGCCACGCCTGAGCCTCATCTCTCCAGTTTTCGTGATGGAATATCATTATAAAATTGAAAAGTATGGAGAACGCAAGCAAAAAATATATGAGTATATCTTTATTATAAATTATTTTTTCCGAAATAAGTTTTTTTAAATCTTTTTTTGATGCCATACCTGTTATAGCTCCTCTTTTTTAAATAACAAAATATAGTATAAGTCTTAGTTTTTCAGACTTTGCAGTGGAGCAGGTATTCTTCCGCCACGGTTTATAAACCTGGCAGGAGATTTTGTATTGACCTCCATTACAGGGCCTTCTCCGAGCAATCCGCCGAAGCTGAGTTCATCGCCTGCTTTTTTACCTATGGCGGGTATTACTCTTACGGCTGTTGTTTTGGAGTTTACCATACCTATTGCAGCTTCATCGGCAATTATTGCAGATATGACTTCGGGAGTTGTGTCACCGGGAATATTTATCATATCAAGACCTACAGAACAGACAGCCGTCATTGCCTCAAGCTTGTTGAGTGTAAGACAGCCTGACCTTGCCGCAGCTATCATACCTGCGTCCTCGGTAACGGGTATAAATGCTCCAGACAGACCGCCTACATGAGATGATGCCATAACTCCGCCCTTTTTCACAGCATCGTTAAGAAGTGCAAGAGCCGCAGTTGTTCCGAAACAGCCGCACTGCTCCAGTCCCATTTCTTCGAGAATGTGAGCTACAGAATCTCCGACCGCAGGTGTGGGAGCTAACGATAAATCTACAATTCCGAACGGTACGCCAAGTCTTCGGGAAGCCTCCTGTGCTACAAGCTGACCCGTTCTTGTTATCTTGAAAGCTGTACGCTTTACGGTTTCCGCTACCGCAGATAAATCGCATTCTCCGCATTTCGCAAGTGCGGCACGTACAGCTCCGGGTCCTGAAACTCCTACATTTATTTCGCAGTCGGGTTCGCCAGTACCGTGCATAGCTCCTGCCATAAAAGGGTTGTCCTCCGGAGCGTTGCAGAATACCACAAGCTTTGCAGCTCCTATGCAGTCCCTGTCCGCAGTAAGCTCGGCAGTCTGCTTTATAATCTCACCCATAATTTTCACAGCGTCCATATTTATACCAGCCTTTGTGCTGCCTATATTTACGGAAGCACATACATGGTCGGTTACTGACAACGCTTCGGGTATACTTTCTATAAGGGCATAATCTCCGTCGGAAAATCCTTTTTGTACCAGAGCGGAATATCCGCCTATAAAGTTTACACCTACTGTTCGGGCAGCCTTTTCAAGTGCAAGAGCAAATCTGACAATTTTTTTAGTCTGACAGGCTGATGCAAGCATAGCAACAGGTGTTACAGATATTCTTTTATTTATTATGGGAATACCGTATTCTGATGAAATATCATTTCCTGTTTTGACCAAGTCCTGAGCATACCGACAGATTTTATCGTAAACCTTAGTACAGGCCTTGTCTATATCATCATCAATACAGCTTAACAGAGAAATTCCCATTGTTATTGTACGGACATCAAGATTTTCATTGTCAATCATATTGATGGTTTCGATAATATCATGTGTATTTATCATAATATGAAAACCTCCGTCAAATTCTGTGCATAGAATTGAATATATCCTCGTGCATAATATGAATTTTCAGTCCTGCTTCACTGCCCAGCACGTCAAATTTCGACTGCATTTCGCTTATGCTTTTTTTCGCACCGCTCATATCCACAAGCATAATCATAACAAATACGTCCTGAAGGACACTCTGAGTTACCTCGGCAATACTTATATTCTCCTCGGCACATGCCATAGAAACCTTTGCAAGAATGCCCACCATATCCTTACCCAATACCGTAATAAACGCACGCATAACAATCTTTCCTCTCATACTCGATAAATTATTTTTTTGCAAACATATAGCTTATATCATTTTCAGTCATTTCATATCCGTTTTTCTCAAGCTCATCAAATAAAGACGCTTTATCTGATAAGTTGAATGTGGATTTTTCTATGTATATATAATCAGGAATTTTATCTTCATTAACAGAATAATAATCCCTCATTCTTTCAAAACACTCATCATAGAAGTTCAACCATAGCCACCCTGACAAAGCTGCATTACGTGTTTTATAAGCAGCAAGATATGTCCATGTGGACTTGGTTACAAACAATACTTTTTTGCCCTCGTGATTATTATACATAACGACATCATCATACAACGCATTGTAATGATTATAATTTTCTTCATTCGTATAAATACCCTTTGCAGGCCCTTTATCTATCATATAATTTAAGGTCAGCGTATTTCCGTCTTCTCCATAGCAATGATAAATTTTTACATATGTTTCAAGCAATCCCTGAAAGCACGTATAAAATACAAATAAAGATATTACAATTATCTTTAATGATTTCACAATCTTTTTGGGATTGCTTTCCTTATATATTTCAGCCGCCAAAAGATACGTAAATATAAAACTTGCTATATTCGGAACACACAGTCCCATAACAATTATAAAAATATGGTTATTTGAAGAAAAGCTCATCAGAAATGCGTAAAAAGTTCCTGCAAGGAAAATTCCTGCAAACAATTTTGCAGGCTTGTTTTTCAACAGTAAATACGATACCGTACCCATAAAAAACGCAGGTGACATTATAGCATTATGATACATCCAAAGTACCCAGTCCTTATACAGAAACTCGGTAAGAAGAGAAATAAAAACACCTATTGCAAGATAAACAACTCTGTGCGATATTCTTTTTCTGTCAAAAGCAATAACAATCAGCAGAATAATAAATGAAATAATCGGTATCAATATCAAATCATGAAAGGTTATGGTTCTGTATGCTGTAAAAGCAAATCTTTCTGCTATAGTCATATTCGGGTGCTCAGGGTCTGACAACAGATACGGAATATTTTCAATTATATCTCCGATACTTGTTCTCGACAGAACAAAGGAAAGGAATACGGCTGCGGATATTGCCACTCCCAGCGAAAAGCAAAGAAATACCTTCACTGAAAAAATATCCTCCGCCAGAAATGAACGGCATATTATTTTACTGCGTTTTTTTTCAACAAAAATCTTGTTTGACAGTACTCCGAATGCAAACAGTACATATACAAGTGCCATAAAAGGACAGCACAAAACCACAGCCGAAAAACTGATACCGCTCAATATAAACGGAAGTTTCTTTGAGGTATCCGCAGTTGCCATAGTAACTCCTGTAACCACAAGAAAATCCATTCCCATTGTATTGTAGCTCAATGCCATAATATCAAATGGTGTAAAGATAAAATACAGTAACATAGATACCGCTGCCACATACCCGTATTTTCTGAGCCTTATATACGCAAAGACTGATACCACTGCGTGAAAAACGACATAACATACTCTGATAAAAAGAACTATGCCCTCTGTGGATTTTGTTACAAGCTCATAAATCCACACAAACGGTATACGCAGAAATCCCGAAAGCTGAGATAAATGCCATTCGTCTTTAAAAAGAGCGTCACCCTGCAAAATTCTGTGCGGTATAGTAATATAGAAACTTTCGTCCCAGCCTTTGAATCCGTATTTTATCTTCCAGAAATTCAGAAATATAAAAAACGAAATAGAAACCGCAAAGAACAGATAATGTGCCTTGTCGGAACGTAATTTCAGCAAAAAATTTTTCAAACCAGAAACCTCCGCAGAAACTAAATAATTTTATCTATAACAACAGCACATCTGCCCATCTGAGCAAATCTTTCTTCAAAGATTTGCTTTTCGTATGCCGTATACTTTGAAGCCAAAGGGTCATGAAGATAGTAATAATCCTTATCGTAGCCTACAAGAAGCATACAATGTTCGTTTGCGAGCCATTCGCAGGTATCGCCGTCCTTATAGGGTGAGTTTTTATCAGCACCCTTTACCCTCCACGTATAGGTCTGAACGGGATTTGCCATATACATTGTAGCCCATATCACAACAGGCTTGTTGTTTGTTATATAACGGTTCACAAGATAATCCATAGATGTACCCGTGAGGTCAACCGCTCTGTAGCCCTTATCGCTCAGATACTTGTTCATAGCCTTTTCTATGACAGGAGGATAACAGCCGAGAGCGTCACCTGAATAGGGATTTCCTAAAAATGCGGAATAAAAATCAGGGCCGTACATTTCTCCGTTCTTATCAAATTTCAAATATCCCTTTTCCAGATATTTGTCTATGAAGGTTTCGACCTTTATATTGAAGCCGTAATAATTCAGGAGCATAACGGAACTGACCGATTCACAGCCTGACGGATATTTTTCTCCCTGATAAATAAACGGTACATTTTTTATTTTGTTTGATTTAAGGGGAGTAACCGTTACAGGGACGGTATCATATGTTCCGTTTTGGGAAACAACATTTATACTGGTTGTACCTGCCGATATGCCGCTGACCTGTCCCATCTGATTGACTATTGCAATTCTCACATTGTTTGATGAATACGTTACATTGTATTCTGAACTTGTCTGTTTCTTACTGTCCGATGATACATAGCCGTATGATGCGGTTATATTACCTCCTACAGGTACTTTGTATGATGTTTTTGTAAAGCGTACAGCACCGCTTTTTTCTTCGGAAACAGTATTCTGTATCTCTGTATTTGTATTTGTATTTGTTACGGGAATATTTTCCTTTTCCTCATCGGCATATGTATAGGACGGTTGTCCTACAAGAAATACAGTACATACAATCAAAGCTATTGCCGCCACAGATACCGCCGCAACCACATAAGCCTTTTTGCCAAGGTTTTTTATACTGAATGCTTTCTGACTGCCGTCATAGTCATAAACGCTAAGCACTGTGGTACTTGCTGATGCAATACTTACAGAATTATCATCTTTATTTTCCGTATTCTCCTGTGCCGGTGATGAAGCTGCCGCCGTAATATCGGAAAGACTGCTGTTCAAGATATTCCCTCCTTAAATGACAATACCGTCTGATTTTCAGAGTAAATTATATCATATAACTTTGTTTCAATGCAAACAATTACCGTTGGTACAAATTGAAAATAAAAAAATAATATCATAAAAATTATGTATAATATGTAAAATTCAGCTAAAAAGCTTAAGGGCTTCGCCCTTAAAAATCCCACAAGGGGCTTTGCCCCTTGACCCCACCACTTTTGAAAAAGTGGACAAAACTTTTAATTGTCATAGCTATACAATGAGAAAATCATTTCAGGTCTTTTGTCTGTATTCTGTAAAAAGCAATAACAACGGCAACAAGTGCCATACACATACCTATTAAGAGATATGTTGCGGAAATTGTATGGTTCTTAATAATATCCGCACCCTCTGTATAGGCAAACGGTGTGATATATTTAAGAAATTTTGCATCTTCGGTAATATTTGCAATAATGTTCAGAAAATACATTCCTATAGATGTTCCTATACCAACACCTATACCGCTTTGCAGAAAAGCTGATATACCAAAACAAATCATAGCAATTTCCAGTTCCAGAAGCATATAAGCCAGAAATAACAGCAATAAAACGGAAATATCTGAATCTTCACCGATAGAAGCAACCGTAACAAGGGATATTGCCGCAACAGCCGTATTGAAGACAACCACCTGTGCAACGAGTGCCGCAAGTTTTTCCGTCACAATACGGAAACGGGAAACAGGGTGAACATACAGAAATTCGGCAGTATGTTCTTTTTCTTCATTGCTCAGCATATTAACACCGAATATTGCAGAAAATATTGCTCCGCCAATTCCCAGTATATTACCGCATTCTATAGCGAAATAATCCGTAAACCGTCCGAAACTCATTTTATCCATACCAAAGGCGGCAGAAAAAGACCCCATATCCGACATCATATTTTCCATTTGTGACATCTGCGGTTTCATCTGCGGAAAAATCAGCACCGTTATCCCCATCATAAATGCCAGAACTGCTGTCCAGATAAGCAAAGATATTCTGCTTCGTTTCAGTTCGTGAAAAAATATCGTCATATTTCGTTTTTCTCCTTCTGATAGTAGTGCATAAAGATTTCTTCAAAATCAGGGTCGGTAATGGAAACATCTGTAAACGACAGTTCCGAAAGAAAACGGATTAAATTTTCCTGATTGCCGTAATACAAAAAACGTACACAACCATTCTGACACTCCACGTTACTCATATGAGGAATTTGCGGTATTCCGTCTGTTCCCTGCAATACAACACGTTTTATTCCTGTATGTGCCAATTTTTCCACACTGTCGCTTACAAGGATATTTCCCTCACGGATAACCGCAGCGTGTACACAATAACGGGATACTTCGGAAAGAATATGTGAAGAAAGAAAAACCGTTGCTCCTTCCTGATTACGTTCTTTCAGTATAGAATAAAACTCCTGCTGCATAAGCGGATCAAGTCCGCCTGTGGGTTCGTCAAGAATATAAAGACGTGGCTTATGCTGTAAAGCAACCACAATTCCTGTTTTTTTACGGTTTCCTAATGAAAGCTCATTGATTTTACAGTCAGGGTCAAGAGCCAGCCGTTCGCAAAGACTTTCTGCTTCCTTCCGACAGTCTTTTCTGCGGAGTGCCGCCGAAAATTTCAGAATATCTCTGACTTTCATTCCGCTGTAGAAAAATGTTTCCGACGGCAGATAGCCTATATCCGAAAGAATATCCATTTTTTCACTGATAATGTCTTTTCCAAAAATTTCAGCACTGCCCGAACTCGGAAAAAGCAAGCCTGTCAGCGTTCGGATTGTCGTACTTTTTCCCGCACCGTTAGGCCCTATAAAACCGAAAAAATCGCCTTCTTCCACTGTAAGGCTGACATTTTCTATACCACGGCGTTTTCCATAGAATTTAGTCAGATTTTCTGTCTGAATGGCTTTCATTATCAATCATCTCCAAATCATCGCTGTCACCATATGCTCCGAATTTCTGATTAAGTTCCGTTATACAGAACCTTATAGTCACTGTTCTGAGAAACTACTGAAAAGGCTGACATCTTTGTTTTATTTGCTTCATAAAGTTCATTGGCTATAAACATTATGGAGTCCTTATCACTTGAAAAGTTATCAATATCACCGTTTTTGCAGTGAGCGTCACAGTAAAGCTCCGCTGTGAGAATATCTGCCTGTTCCCAGTTATATGTCTGATAGCTGTAGCTGTTCACCAATTTATAGATATAGGTATTTTTGCTCTTATATTTGTCCTTGCCGTCAAGCAGGGTACGGATTGCTGACTGCTCCGTATTTACGCTGTAGCCTCTTACTAAAAGTACATTCAAATACATAAATCTTGCCAGAAGTACCGCAACTGCCGACGATACAAAAATTACAGATATAACCGTAACTTTTTTCAGAGTACCGTTCATACTTTTCAGAGAGCATAAAATTCTTCCGTAAAGTATGCCTGATATAAAAATCAGTCCGATAAAAGTCGGGAAATAGTACCAGAAAGCCATTGATTTTGTAATTAAATATATTGCTGAGGGTACAGCAATATACAGAATGTATAAAAGAGCATTTGAATTTAAAATATTCCTGAAATTTATCTTTTTAAGTACAACAAGCAATACCGCCGCAGCTATATTTACCGCAAGTATGAGTATTACAATTTTGTACGATAAAACATTCTGCAAAAAGCCTAAAAATCCGTTTTCTGAGGCATATTCTGTTCTCTCGACCACATCTATTCCGAACATAACACCTAAAAATTCAAAGCCGTCATACAGAAATCTTGCAAATGCCCATATAAGTACGGGTAAAAAAGAAGCGGAAAAAAATATTGCATAATTTTTAAGCTTTAATTTTTTAAATTCTCCGCTTAAAAGCATAAAGCAGACTATTATTCCCATTATTGAAGCGGCGTGAAAACTCTTGCTCAGAAATGCCAGCGAAAACATAAAGCCGCTCAGATAAAGATATATATGCCGCTGAGTTTTCTTTTCGTAAAACAGGAATATGACCGAAAGCACAAAGAACAGGTTGAACAGAGCATCAGCGTCACCGCTTCTTCCCATATGCTCAAAGAACAAATCCCCGAAGCTGTTGAACACCGCCATAAATGCTATTGCCGATACTGCACCGTAATTTCTGTTCAGAAATATGCTTATCGCAAAAAACATAGCCGCAAAGCTCAGTGCGGAGGGAAGTCTGAATGCAAAAAAGCTGTATCCGAAAATACTCATTGAAGCACTCTCAGCCCAGAAGCTTAACGGAGGCTTCAAATTCCATAAATCCTTGCCGTAGTTGTATGTATTTTCGATAAAGTTATTGTTCTGAATCATTTCATATGCACTTATTCCGTGACGAGCCTCGTCCCAGTTTTCTATGCTTACATTATTCAGATTGCAGAATGTAAGATACAGAAAAACTCCCGACAGCAGAGCATATAAAATAACTGTCACAATAACAGGAAAAATACTTTTTTCGTTTTTCTTCATATATATGGATATACCTTTCATTTTTACTTATTATTTCAACGCAGGTTGAATATATTGGTAACTACTCCCCTTGAAGTTATATCTATTATTCCGTAGCTTGAAAAGTAGCCGTGAGCACTTCCTGGATTCATAATATAAAGCCCGTCATCATAATCGGTAAAGGCAGAATGAGTATGTCCGAAAACAAGTATATCGCAGCCGTTATCCCTTGCAGCCTGAATAACCTCACTGTAGTCAAATTTCACATTATATTTATGTCCGTGTGTAATCATTATTTTTTTGCCCTCGGCTGTAAAGAACTCCGTTATGGGCGTTTTTTTGCCCCAGTCACAGTTTCCCCTCACGGATACGAACATCTTTTCGGGGAAATTCAGTTTTGCAGCTTCGATATCGTCCTCACCGTCACCGCAGAAAAGCACTACTTCCGCCTTTGACTGCGAAAGAAGAATACGGTTTACATTACTTACGTCACCGTGTGAATCAGATAAAACAATAATTCTCATAACCATTCCTCCGCACATAAATTATATCTGTCACTTTTATTCAAAGCATTACCTATAATTATACAATATATTTTTCATTAATACCATAGAAAATTTTACAATATTTTCTGTAATAAATATAAAACAAGTATCATAATAATTTTATATCTAAGGTGGTGTTTATTTATGAACGAAAAAGACCGACAAATACAGGAAATTATAAATTCTCTTTCAAAAAAGCTCGGGGAAAATCCTCAGACAATCACGGAAAGTGCCAAAAAAGGCGATATAGGAAAGCTGCTGGGTAAAATGGACGAAAAGCAGGCGGAAAAAATCAGAAGCATTCTTAACGACAGGGAAAAAACCGAAAGGCTTCTCAGTTCACCACAGGCTCAGGCTCTGATTAAAAAGCTTTCGGGAGAAAAATAGAATGGACAGTATGTCAGACGCTATAAGCAAGCTTCTGGACGACCCCGAAACAGTCAGACAGATTATGAGCCTAAAGGATTTGCTTATATCTGATGATGAACAGAAAAACTCTGAACCGCCTGCATTTAAAAATCCCGAAAAAGCTCAGCTTCCGTCAATGCCGACCGATACAATCCAGACCGTTATGAAGCTTATGCCCCTGATTTCGGATATGCAGAAAGATGACGATACAACAAGGCTTCTGAAAGCACTCAAACCCTTTCTGAGCGTCGAACGAAGAAAAAAGCTCGATGAGGCTGCAAAGCTTCTGCGGCTGACAAAGCTTCTGCCTCTGATAAGGCAACTAAATCTGTAGGAGTATGATTTCGTATGATAAAATACACCGGTGAGGATATGGATAAAATGCAGCAGGAGGCTGTCCGCAGAATGCAGGAAATGCAGAACCGTGGACGTGGCAGAGCTTCTCCTCCACCTCCCGAAAAAAAGGAAGCCGCCGTTTCTTCATCTGTACCTGAGAAAACATCGGTAACGGAAATTCAGGTTTCTCAGCCTCAGAACAGTTCTTCCGAAAAAAACAGCGGCTTCCTTGATATGCTTTTTCAGGATAAGGAAAAAAGCCTTATCCTTCTGCTTATACTTATTCTCAGCTCTGAAAAAAATGATACGGGCTTACTGTTTGCTCTGGCATATCTGCTTATATAAGCTCAGAACATACGGAATGTGCAGAGGCCGTCTTTCCGTCTGCCCTTCGGGACAGTCGGAAAGACGGCTTATTCTGCTCTCAGACAATATTCTATAAATTCCTTGTCAAGATACTCTCCGTTTGCCTGTATATTTATCTCCGCTATTTCAGGATAATAGTGCCTTGTGTGAATTATTATGGGCAGCTCTCTGCCAAACCTGTTCTTCAGTGACTGACATCTGTGTATTTCCCTTACCGCATATATAATCTGTTCCGTAAGAAATTCTATTGCTTCACTCTCTTTTATCCTCTGCTGCCTGAACCATACACCTATAAGACCTTCGGTTATTCCGTCCTCACCGAAGCAGAACGTTTCATTCTGAAGCCAGAAATTGTAATTCCACCTCACCGCACTGCTGTCCTCTTCTCCTGCACTCTCACTTGAAAACTGTCTTTCCGTATTGTAGCCGAAATATATCCGTACATCATATTTATCCTCAATGTCGTAATCAACAAAAAAGGATACTGCATAAATATCATCTTCATTCCACGTTATAAGCTCCTGCAAAAAGGATACCCATATCTCGCTGCTAAGATTTAATGCCGAATTATCGTAAAATTCGGAAACTTCGCTGTTCTCAAACAAAAAACTGTACAATCCCATTCCTCACTGCTCCTTTTTATGAAGCACAGGCTTCAGATTTCCGGAAAATCACAGGCTCCGTCAGCACTTGCGGCGATTGCAGGATTTTCGGACACGTCCGAAAATCTGAAAAAAGGCTTGCCTTTTTTCACGTCGGAACCGAAGGTTTCGACGCTGCAATCGCCGCAGCTCTGAGCGAAGCCGCAGACTGTATTAAAAAATACCTACTTATCCTCTGACCTTTTCTGAACAAAATTCTTAGGAATATCAAACTTACAGTATTCTCCCAAATCCATCATAACAATATCGTGACTTGTCTGACGCTTGCTGGGAACTATAAGCTGACTGTAGTCACCGTAGAGATATTTCAGGTATTTATCATATTCCTTTGGTATGGGGAACTTGTAGCCCTCAAAATCCCATTCAATTACTTCATCGAGGTAGTAAGCAGGAAAATCCCCCTTGTATATATTTCTTCCCATTCCGTCATAGAGATACTTTGCGTCATTTTTTTTCTCAAAAAATCTCAGGCACTTGTACTGCAGCCATTCGCTGGCTCTTATAGGAAATATCGCTTTTAATATATTTGCAAAAAAGCTCTGAACCTTATGTCCGTTGTCTATTTTTCTTTTGTTCCACCTGTTGAATATCATAGAACGGAAAAGCAGTGTAAACTGCAGATGAAGCTTTCTTCCGAAAGCCGAGTCCGCTGTTTTGTCGTGAGCGAATATATCGAAGTTCATACCGTTGTTCATCTGAGTATGTGACTTTGAATATTTTGTGGCATAGACGGTATTGTTAATTCTTATTTTCGCAAACGGATAGTGACAATATCTGTCCGTGTCAGAGGTCTGCAAAAACAGTGAATCGGGCAGTTCAGCCGCCGCAACGCTCAGGAATTTATTGTAGTCCTCTCTCAGCATCATAATATCGGCATCATCGTCCCAGGGAATAAAACCGTGATGTCTTATAGCACCCAGCAGAGTTCCTCCGCCGAGGAAATATTTTATATGATGCTTTTTGCATATTCTGTCAACATCAAGCAGATAACCCAGCAGTATTTTCTGTACATTTTCAAGCTTTCCGTTATGCGAATGCTGATAAAGAAACAGTTCGCTTTCATTGGTATAGGAGCAGACCATAAGCTGAATTATTTCATCAGCAGTAATTTCAGGCTCGAAGCCGTAAGCCGACAGTTTCTGAGCATTCATCGAAATACCGTAATCAGGCTCACGTCCTATATCTATAAGTTCTATTTTACATTTGTCGGGGTAAAGGTCATATATTTTCTCAACAAGAGTACCTGTGGATAAGGTAAAATCCTTGCTGACCACGTTGTAAATATTATATACTTTCAGCTTAATCATACTGCAAAGCAGTGTATCGAAAAGGTCGTTTATATATGTGAAGGAATATTTTTTCCTTGACCTGATAATTTCAAAGCTCTTTCCCTGTGCAACAGCCCTGAACATATCGCTGAAAAGATTTTCGTCAAACTGTGTACACGCTCCCAGCAGTATTCCCGACCTGAGAATTATATATGGAAACTCATTTTTCCTTGCATATATGGAAACCAATGCTTCAAGTGTCTGCATAAGCTCGGCATCATATCCGCTTCCCTTTGTGAAGTCAACTGTTCCGTACTCATTTTCCGATACGGCTACACCTCTTTCAACCTTTCCGTATACCCTGTAATCCGAAAGATGTATGAATTTGCTGACATTCAGCTTTCCTGCAATTTCAAGATGTTTCTTTATTGCAGATGTTTCTCTGAAAAACATTTCGGGCGAACGGTCAAGTGCTTTTCCGCAGCAGCCTGTATAGATGTATATATCCGCACTGTTTTCCGAGGCTTCAAACTCATCTGTAAGCCTGAATGTAAAATCATCTCTTTTTAAAAATACCTGAAAAACCCTGTCTATTACAGATGTATTGTCTGCTACAAGATTAACTTTTATGTTGAGCTTCTGAAAATCATTGAGTGCAAAAAGGAAACATACAACCGCTCTGGAAAAAAAATCCTGACCGCCTGCAACATATACAACCTTATTTCTTAATTTATCGTAAGGATAATCCTCATAACAGGCAGCATGACACGCCCAGTCAAGCTCATACTGCCCCAGAACCTTATTAATTTCCATTTTTTCTCCTCACAGTATCAGCGGTTTTGAAGCTCCACAATCCTTACCGCACGTCTTATTCCTTCTTTGAGGTCAACCTTTGCACTCCAGCCTATGGAGTTGAGCCTTGTACTGTCAAGAATTTCGGGTGTGGCTTCCATAAGAGAACTGACAGGCTCTTTTTCGTCCTCCTTGTTCGCAAACGAAAGCGAAAGCTTCTTTTCGGGAAAGGCTTCTACGGCAGCCCTCGCAAAATTCCTTATGGTAACATCTGACTTTTCGGTGGATATGTTATAGGGATATATGTCCTTTCCGTCAAGAAGAATTTTCAGCAGTGCCGTTGCCGTATCGGTAACATAGCAGAAAGAACGGTAGGGTGCTCCCGCACTTTTAAGCAGTATATTCTCATTTCTTACTATGTTTGCTATGAACTGTGCCCATACCCTGTCATCATTCAGGCTTGATGCTCCGTAAATATAGCTTGGTCTTGCAATCTTTATGCTCATACCGTACTGTTTATTGAATGATGCACAAAGAGTTTCTGAGGCTCTTTTACCCTGTGCATAGCAGTTCTTATAGGAAGTATGGTCAAGATAACCTATATCGGTTTCTTCAATCTTTTCCTTTCCCGTATGCAGCCGTCCGTAAACCTTAAGACTTGATACAAACAGCGTTACAGCGTTACACGCTTTGGCATATTCCAGAACCCTGTATGTTCCCGTAAGATTTGCGTCTATCGTTCCTACAGGGTCATTTTCAAAAAAGTATGCACTTGCCTGACTTGCTGCATGAATAATATAGTCAGCTTTTTCATCTGTCTTTATTTCATCGCATACGTCCTGCACTATAATCTCTATATCGTCACGCTTCAGAGCATCTCCGAAACGCCTTTCACTTTTCTGCCTGTTTCTTACCAGAGCAAGTACCTTTATATTATCACCGTAAAGGTCATTTCTTATCAGCATAGCCATAGTAAGATAGTAGCCTATAAAACCTGCCGCTCCCGTTATCAGGACAGTACTGTTCTTCATTTTCTCCCACGGAAGCTCCGCATCTGCAACCGAGAGAATATCTTCATATATATACTCATGAACGAGAGTACTGATTTTTTGTTCCATACATAGATTCCTCTCTTGCAAAGTTTTCATACTGTCTGTAGTAATAGTAGGCTCTTAAAAACCTCATATCCTCAGGTGTAGTAACCTTTATGTTGTCCCTGTCGCCTATGAATATGTGAACTTCCTCTCCAAGTTCGATGAGCAGCTCCGAACTTGAAATAGGATTGAGTATATTACGCTTTTCGGCTTCCTCGTGTGCCCACATAATTTTTCTCATTGTATAGCCCTGCGGTGCCTGAGTAATAAACATCTCACTTCTGGGCAGACTTCTTCTGCACGTATGTCCGTCCTTGCTCTCCAGAACAGAGTCTATACTGGGAGTTACGGGTACTGCCGTTTCATATTCCCACGCAATTCTTATACAGTCCGAAATAAGCTTGTCCGAAAGAAGCGGTCTTACTCCGTCACATATCAGAACAATGTCCGTGTCCTTTTCTGAAAGCTTCTTAGCCTCCAGAAGTCCGTTGTGTATAGAACCGTGTCCGTTTTTTCCTCCCGGTACTACGCTCTTTACCTTTGTTATACCGTACTTTTCTATATATTCCTTCAGCTTGTCAATCCACGTTTCAAGACAGGCAATAACTATGTTATTCACTTCGGGATGATGCTGAAAATTTTCAAGTGTCCTGATAATAATGGGCTTGCCGTCTACCTCCATAAACTGCTTGGGAATTCCCATAGACTGCATTCTTGCTCCCACACCGCCTGCAAAAATTACCGCTGTTACCATACCGTTATCACTCACCTTTCAAAAATAATAAACCTTTTCGCCGTTCTTTTAAAATTCAGCAAAAATTATCGTATAACTTTCATATATAAAAAAACCACAGCCTCCGTCAACGCTGCGGCGATTGCAGATATTTGCGGAATTTTCCGCAAATATCCAAAGGGGATTTTTTCCCCTTTGGACGTAAAAAGCATAGCTTTTTACGTCTGCAATCGCCTATGCCACAGCGAAGCCGCAAAGTCTGTAAAACATCAGAAATTATTTTTTCTTACCCTTGCTTTTGCTTTTTTCCTTATCGGACTTATAGACCTCAAAAGCCTTGTTCACATCGCCGTCAAAACGCACCTCGCCTTTTTTGAGGTATATGGCTCTTGTACACATTTCCTTTACGCTTTCCTCAGAATGGCTTACAAACAGAACTGTCTTTCCGCAGCTTATAATATCAGAAATTCTGTCCTTGCACTTCTTTTTAAAGGTTGCATCGCCGACACTCAACGCTTCGTCTATGACAAGAATATCAGGATCTATATTTACGTTTATGGCAAATCCCAATCTCATTTTCATACCGCTTGAGTATGTACGCACAGGCTGATCCATATAATCGTCAAGCTCTGCAAAATCCACTATTTTTTCTTCAATCTCTTTTATGTAGGCATCTTTAAGTCCCAGTGTATATCCACGCAGATATATATTTTCCCTGCCTGTCATCTCCAGAGCAAAGCCTGCCGTAAGCTCAAGCAAAGCCGCAACAGTACCGTTGACCTCTACTTCTCCGCTGTTCGGAAACGCAACTCCTGTAATCATTTTGAGCAGAGTTGATTTTCCTGCACCGTTGTCGCCTACAATGCCGACACTTTCGCCCTCATATATTTCTATGGAAACATCGTTGAGAGCCATATGGTGCTTTGCGTTCTTCGGCTTGAAAAACAGAGATTTAAAACGTTCCTTATCATTCTTAAAAAGTATATAGTCCTTTGACACATGGTCAAACTTAATCATAGTTTTATTCTGAGCCATAATGAATATACCCCTCTTTCGTGACATACTCCCACCACCTACGCTTCGCTTAGAGGTGGGGGCTTCTCGTTCAAGTACAGCAACCTGTACAGTATCAGCGAGCTAACCCCGTGTGTCCCACGGTTTTGTTCTTTTATTATTTTTTATGCTAACGCTATTCGCATTCCTTCGTTCCGTATGTTTACGGCGGCATTTATATCTCTGTTGTGATATGTTTTACAAAAAGGGCAAATCCACTCTCTGATACTCAAATCTTTTGTATCACTGTTTTGATACCCGCAAACACTGCAAAGCTGTGAACTTGCAAAGAACTTATCTATCCTTACAAGCGGATACTCTTTACTCAAACATAGCATAAACAGAGCCATAAGTCAAGGAAAAAAGTCAGCCTTGCGGCTGACGGGCAATTCATCCCACCGCCTTAGAGGCGGGGGACTTTTTGCCCATTTAGGTTAAAGAACATCGGGTATTCTCTTACGCAGACGGTTGTAGTTATATACACCGAGAATGAATACCAGAACAAACTCAATGCCGAAAATGAGAAGCTCAATGGGGTTATTCCAGAAGAACTGTTTATACAGCACAGCCTTTCTGTAGCTGTTTGCAAAAAAGTTTATAGGATTAAGATACATAAACTTATTGAGTTCCTTACTGGGCATATCATATGAGTTATATATGATACCCGAAAGCCAGAATATACCAGCCATTACGGACATAACCATACTTTCAAAGTCCATACTGAAAGCCGCCATCGGAGCGGTTGTCCACGACAGGAACAGAAAGAAGAAAAACATAATAGGCATAAGCAGAAGAAGCTGCAAAGCATACCAGCTTAACCCAAGTGTAAATACAACTATAACAAGCATTATTACTGAAAGAAACATATGTACATACAGCTTCGACAGAAGTGTATAGCTCATAATTGTTGAAACAGGGAATGAGATTTTAGTTACAAAATGCCTGTTCGCCCTTATGGATTTCATTCCGAAAATTATGCTGTCCTGCATAAAGAACCAAGGCACAAAGCCTACAAGCATAAATATAAAGCGGTCAAAGACGACTGTAGTTCCGTTTATTGCAACCTTTACATTACCTGCCTCTTTAAAGCCGAGTGCAAACGCAAACCAATACACAAAAAGAGTAAACGACGGTTTGACAACTGCCCAGAGAGGCCCTATAACAGCACCCTTATATGTTTTTATAAGCTCGTTTTTTGCAAGACGTGCAATCTGTCCCCAGAAGCCTCTGTGCTCCTTAAAAATATGAAACAAACCATTCCCACCTGTCTTTAATATAATATTCAGATTTTTATAAACTTCTGCATTATATATTTTACCCTATTTTTGGTGAAGTACTCACCGCCTATAGAGGCGGGAGCTTCCTTTAATCCGCCCAACCTTGCAAAGGATTTCATTTTACAGGCATCAGTTTCCGAGG
>ONBJ01000075.1 GCA_900316025.1 uncultured Eubacteriales bacterium | reverse complement strand
CGTAGCTGCATTGATAGCGTTTCTCAGTGCCGTGATAGTTTGAATGCCTGCCACGCCGTCAACATCAAGATTGAATTTCTTCTGCACTTCGATTGTAGCTTTGTATGTACCCTCGCCGAAGCCGCTGCTTTCGTCAACTGTCTGACTAATAATACCGAGTGCTTTCGCCTGTATAAGCATAGACTTGTACGCTAAAACGAAGTTGTTTTTATTACCTTTTTCAATTTCCATATAGTTTTCCTCGCTTTCTGTATTGCCTGACAGTTGCTATCAACTGCGTATACAATGCCTACGTGGTCACTGTAATACTTGTCATTCTGATAGTAGCGTCCTGCATAATTCCAGACGAATGTTACTATATCGCCTGCTTTTGGTGTTGTGGAACTGTCCGAAAACTCGCTTTCGAGCCACTTGCCTCTGCTCTGATACTCTCTTGCAAAGCAGCCTGCACCGTCTGTTTTTATCCCTGTAATGCCTGCCTGAGCCAGACACCAGCTCACGAATACCGCACACCAAGCGACATCTGCTGCATTGTAGCCATAAAACCACTGACGGTATTTTCTGCCGCCGTTGCCGACCTCAGACTTTGCAACATTGATAAATTTTTCAATAATCGACATTATCTTCACTGTTCCTTTCTTCTATGATTTTGTTATACTGCTCATCCGTTATTTCTTCAAAATCATTCGCTGACAGAGATTTCGCAAGAAAGATGAAGTCTGCATACACTTCGCAAGTGTGAATATTACGCAAGTGCATACTTTGTGCTACCGAGAGTTAATGTGTACGGAACCTGTCCGGTTCTATTCGCCAGTGCGTTGAGCATCGTCACTAATGTATTTACGCTATACAATGTACTTACAGACAAATCAAGACCGTTTGCGTTGAAGCCACTTTCAAGCGTTACGGTTTCAAGCGATGAACAGGCCAAGAATGTTGTGCTGTCAACCTGCGTCAAGCTGCTAGGTATATTTATTGTTGCTAAGTTTGTACATCTTTCAAAAACCCTATTCCTCATATATTCCAGTCTGTTTGGTAATGTAATACCTGTTAAGCTGCTGCACTCTGAAAATACCCCTGTTTCCATTTTTGTAACAGCATTAGGAATGTTTATATTTGTTAGATTTGTATTTTTTAGAAATGTATACGCATTCAATTTTTTTAAGTTTGAAGGCAATTCTATTTCTTCAAGCTCATAACACTGTGAAAACGCACCTACTTGTATCGAAAATTCATTGATAGTTTCGTTTAGTGTAATTGTTGCTTTTTTTAAGTGGACACAATCCATAAATGCCTTACGGCCAATTTCTGTTAAAGTGTTTGGTGTAATGAGTTCTGTTATCACATCGCAACCTTTGAACGCTTCTTCAGCTACTACAGTAGTTCCTGAAGGAATTATTATCGTGATATTATCACAACCATAAAATTTTTCATTAGCGTCCAATTCGTAAGACGGCTTTGTGTCCGTAACCATACTGACATTACTGCAACCATAGAATGCGTTCTCGCCAACCGTAAGGCCGTCTTCTATAGTAACATTTAGATTTTCACAGTTATAAAATGCACCAACACCGATTGCTGTTACACTATCAGGTATGTTTGCATATAATAAATTTTTGCAATCACTAAACGCTCTTACGCCTATTTCTGTTATTTCATGAAGCTGAAACTCATCTATACTTGTAATACTTCTGTCTATCAACGATTTCAGTGTTGATTTCGTTTCTGATAATGTACGTTTGCTTTTCTTTGTCTGAGCATATATAAACAAGTCACGGTTATTCATCAGACTGAACCTCTTTCCACGTGTTTTCGTGCTTGATAAACAACTGAGATGTATCAACACAAAATGCTGTACTGCCTTCGCCTGCGAGATCGCACAGATTGAGTTTGTCTACATCTTCATAATTCAGTATAAATTCTTTTGTGTTTAACTGTCCGTACCCTGTTAATCTGATACTTCCTAAATCTACTGCCATAGCTTATTCCTCCAGCTTTATTGCCACGTTTGATTTTATACAGTAATATCTGTTTTTATTGCCACGTTTGATTTTATACAGTAATATCTGTTGTTTGCAGCATCTTTATAGAAATGTTTTGTTTCTGCACCGCCCAAGCCTGTTATATCACTTATATTAAACAAAAAGGCATTATTTGCGTTGCTCAAAACAGGAAGTTCGGGGTCAAGGAATAACTCTCCTTCGGTTTTTGGGTATGCGTGGCAAGGCGATAATACGCATCGTGAATTACTCTCCGTAATGTACAGTGCTTCCGAGCTGCCACCTAAACCACCGCCAACTATATTGTACAAATTACTGCTTTCATCTGTTCCTCTGACTGTCAATGCTGTAAAACTTCCTTTACCTGCGTTCTCGTTGTAGCTTGCAGCATTGAATACAACTGCATTTCCTTTTTTTGCTAAAAGCACCTGTATCGCTCTTTCAGCACCATTCGAAGGAGGTTCACGATTTGCAGCGTATAATAAAGTACTATAGGCAATTTCTAACATTTCCTGGTTTGAAATTTTTGCATATACTCTAAATCCAATCTGATAGTTACCGTTTGATGTGCCTCCTATGGTTGACGCTTTAATCTGCATATTGCCAACCGACACTATAAAATAGCCTGTATTTGACGAAAAATTTTCTACAACAGTAAAACCGTTATCCTGAAAAAATGTTTGTACAGCTTCAAAGAAACTCGCCTCAGATGTTAAGTCTGTTATCGTCTGTGCTGTATATGCCATATCAATTATCCTCCGTTACGTTAAAGATTGTACTTACCTGTGTGCTGGTGTCTATGTCATAGACGGTGTTAAGCACTTCAAATATATTTTTTGTATTTTTGTCTAAACTATAAAATACCTGAAAATTTGAAATTGTTGTTTTTACTGCCGTTGCTAACTCAACAGCTATACTTTTTATATGTATCTGATTTGTACTCTGAAAAATGCACCATATGTTGTGATATTCATCATCTTCAATCAGATACGACGGTGTCGCATTGCCGCTGATACGCATATTTGACGCTATAATGTTTTCGTTAATCACATAAACTTCATCATTTTCTGTTATGTATTTGAATGCAATATACAAAAACGAATTGTTATTCCTCTTGATACGCAGTTTTATCAGCATCAGTCTGTCATTATCTACTATTTTCGTGTCAGATAAATTGCCAATTAAATTTGTAACACTGCTATTACTGTCGATGTTCAGACAACTGTTTTCGGTTGTTAAAGTTGTATCACCTGTTACGCTGATTTCTTCTATGCAATTCGATGATGTGTTCGGGTAAGTCATAAGATGAAATGCGTTGTTCAATAATTTGTCATTATCGTATACAGCATTATCCATTTTGTTCAGGTTCTGTGCGTTGAGCGGTGTATCCGTTGTGTTTGTCCAGTTGATTTTACTATATGCCATATATTCACCTATCCTCTGATATTGTCATAACTTTCGAGAATTTGATTACCCTGTGCAGAAAATTCGTATTGTAAATGATGTATACCCGTTATTTTTTCCTGAAAGACAAAACTTTCTATATAAGGTAAATCCCCATAATTTGTGCTGATTTGTAAACGACTGCCCAGCACGATATTCTTTCCTACCAACAGTTCTTCCGCCGTCTTCATTTTGAAAGGTCTGTACTGATAAAACTCTTTTCTGCCAAGCTTTCCGTTGTTCATTACATTATTGACAAGCACTTTCACTTTATCTGTATTTGTACTGCAGTTTGTCAGGATATTATCCTCACTGTAATAACAGTTTTTCGTTTGTGTCGGTCTTCCAAATGTACACTTTTGCATATCATTGTAAGTAAAAACTGTTATGTCAATCTGTGCAGTGACATATTCTTCAAAATCAAGCGTTATCCATCTGTCGATTTCTATAGGAGTATTTTCTGCGATACTCATCGTGGTATATCTCCCATCGGCGGTGATATAACCAAACAGTCCCATTAACTCATTCGCTGACCTTAATATATCCAGTGCTGTAATATTCCCTTTGTAAATATTCTCAACGAGCGTCTGAGAAAGTGCCAGCGGTTGCGTGTAGTTGTTGTTTTCTAATGATTTTTGCCAACGTAAAATCCACTGCATACCGTCAGGCTCAAAGATTTCATCATACCCTATCTGTGCATCGAAAAGCCGTTCTATCACCGACATCACATATAAATTCGGGTCGTGCTGTGCCAGTGATGAAAACCATTCCGATACATTCCTGCTGCCAAGACGGTATAAATCATCATAAGCGGTAATGTTGATAATCTCTCGTTGTTTCTGCCGTTTTGCACTGTCAACATAGCCTGTAAATACAATACGTTCTGAACAGTTGGCGGTCAGATAAATATCGGGTATCAGGTCATCAGACGGTATCAAATCGTTTCGTGGGTGCAGAATGTGGCGTGTCTGGTCACTATATCCGTCATCGCAAATTGACCTTGTAAGCGTCATACTCTCTGACAGAATATTACTGCCTGTTATAGTCTGATAGTCGCCGTTCGGAAAACGGATTTCCAGTTCTCTGTAAATAATCGCCATAGCACACCTCATCAATATTGGATAAATTCAAAGCTGACAGGATTATACAGTATATCGTTTTCAGTAATCGAATGTATCGGAAAAGCAACATCGGGAATATAAAAATATTTCGTATCATATTGGTTATCTTCATCGTTCCAGTAATTCACCTGATATTTTCGTTCTGTTGCATTGACAAGTCCTGCCTGAATTTTGGTCTGTAAATCTATCTTTTGTTCCAAAGTTAGAGGCATTGTATTAAACTTGATAGTCGTTTTGTAATTTTGCGACGTGACACGGTGCAAGTCTGTATTGCTGTCACGGTAAGCAGACAACTCTATTCTTTGATTTGGTATTGACTGATAGGTGTCTAGCTGTATGTATTCGTGCGGTAATATGGTATTTCCGAATTTCAGCAGATAACCTTGAAAATTATTCATCGTCTATCACTCCTTACGCAAATGCACTTCTGCCGCCGTGACGCTTTTTATACTTCTTATTGAGTTCCACATTCTTGCGGAACAGCTCCTCGCCGTCAAGTTCCAGTACAACCGTAATTTCTTCATCTCAGCCATAGCTTCTTTAAAAGCCTGCTTCATAGCACTTACAGGCGATACAATCTCAGGCTCACGCTTATTATCTCCCAGAATTGCCATAAATTCACCGTAGCTTGCAGGTATTACCGTTCCTGTTGCAAGCTTGGGAATGAGCGGTGCTTCCGTTGGCATTTCAAAGCTCCAGTCCTGACCGAAAACATTTCCGATTATTCCTGACGCTTTGCCGATTATATTCGCCACAGTTGAAAATACGGAATATACCGCTGATATAAGTGCATTGAGAGCGTCTATAACAAGGTTGAACGCTCCCTTAATTACACCTATAACCATTTGCAGAATACCGTCAAGAACATCAAAAATACTTTGAAACGCCTTTTTCCAGTTACCCTTGAAGACGTTTGTCAGAAAGTCTGTAATGCCGCCCAAAGCCTTTAAAAAGCCACTTATAACGTCACCTATAACCTTGAATACAGTCTGAAAAACGCCACGTATAACATTAAGAACATTCTTGACTACAGGTGCAAGAACCTCAACAAGCCAGTTTACAACAGGTGATAAAACATTGCTCCAGAGATCCGCTACACATTCTCCTATTTTTGTTGCTACAGATATTACCTGTTCAAAAATCGGGCGAAGTGTATATTCCCATAAATCCGATACTATACCTATAACAGTATCTATTGCCGGTTGTATCCACTCGTTGTATACGTTCATTACGGTTGTGCCTATGTCTGTTACTGCACGGCATATTTCACCCCATACGACTGCACCACCGTTATACCACCAGCCTGTAAGTATCTCGGAAATTTCCGTCATTATACCTCCAAGAAGCTCAGCGACCTGTGCAAATGTCCCCTGCACATTGTCAAAAAACGCTCCTATTGTTTCTTCATTGCTTACAGCCCACTGTGCCAATATGCCTGTTGCTATGTCAAACGCACTGCTGAATATTCTGCCGACGGCTAAACCTAAATCAGAAAAACCACCAAGAAATACAGCTATTGCATTTTCCATAGTCGGACGCATACGGTCAATACTTGCTCCCAACGTGCCGAATATACTGTCAAAGAAAATGCCTATATTATCAATTCCGCTGCTGAGATTGTCGGAAATTTCCTTTATGCCGTTTGAAATTTTTTCTTTGTCAGCGTCAAGCCATTTTGCTATACCGCCTGTAACCGTCTGTAAGGATTTTCCCGTTACGCTGACTGTACCGCCTATAACTTTGCCGAAGGTAGTCATACTCGACTTTGCAATCTTTACTACACCGTCAAGGCTTGTTTTTGCTATTGGTCTTAAATCAGAGAATATACCGTCAACATTATTCTTTATTGCTTTCAAGTTTATGGTGTCAAAGCCTTTTTTAATCTCGCTGAAAAAGCTCTCAAGACCTGTATTTTTAAATAACCCAAGCAGTTTGTTTTTTATGCTGTCAACTGTATTTTCGGTACTTTCTGCGGTATTCTCCAAAGCTGTCAAGGATGATAAATCCGCAGGAGCTTCCGTTTTACTGCTTTCCTGTTCTTCGCTGTTCAATATGTTCAGTTTGTCAAAGCCCGCAAGATTTTTTTGAAGTTTCTTTGCTGATTTATCCGCTTCATCAATACTGTCCGTTATCTCATCGACAGCACCTGTAAAGCCGTCCATATCTTTATCCGATATTCCAAAAAAGCCCTTGATGTTCTGATTTAAACTCGAAAAGATATTATTCAGCTTTACGACAATTACATCAAGCCATTTAACGGCAGGAGCAATGATATTGGAAATCATATTTCCCAAAGTTTCCTGCAAATCGCCGAAATCGTTGGATAGCTGTTTCATTTTGCCTGTAGGAGTATCCGCCAGTGCTTTATTGACACCGCCGACACTCTCGCTGACAACCTGTGCCAGCGTTGCTACTCTTTCTTCTTCCGTTCCGTACTTGAGTAGTTTTTCCTGTGCTTCATCGAAAGAATATCCGTATCGGCTCAGTGCTGAGGTCTGCCCCTGCAAAACCTTGCCGAGCATAGTTGAAATGGTAACCGCACTGTCTGTTGTAGCATTGTAGCCGTACTGCTGAGCTATCATATCATCAAGTACCGGCAACATTGTTTTCAGACTTTCCGCATTTTCAACATAGGTTGCCAGTTCCTGCATACCTGCAAGCTGTACTTCATCGCCGACAATGCCTACACTCTGTAACTCACTTGCAAGGTCTTTTACTGACTGTATTTCTTCTTTTGTCGCCTTTATAGTGTTACGCATAGTAGCTCCAAGACGTGCCTCTGCTTCTATCTGCGTCTGGTTTGCTGACAGACACGCTTTGCTGAAATTTAAAACCGCTCCTACGCTGAAAGCTATCCCTATAGTTTTTGCGAGATTTTCAAACGTTCTTTTTAAACTTTCAACAGCATTCGGCATATCTCTTATTCCACGGTTAAAGCCCCTGCTGTCAATTCTTGTATCAAAATTTATACTTCCGTCATATTGCAACTACTTCACCTCCTGTTTTGGATATGAAAAAGCACTCTGAAGTCAGAGTGCTTTTAATAAAAATTTTTAAGGTTAATTGTTGCTTTCTTTTTTCTCTTTTTCAAACTGATAATATCTTTTAATGACGCTTTTTTCCTCTTCGGATAATCTTATATTAAGACCAATTTCATCAGCTTTTTCAGCAAGTTTAATGAAATTTTTTGTTTCTCCTGTTTTCATTCTCCTATAAGCTGAAAATGATTTTGGTACTTCATCAGGTATTAAATTTTGAAGTCGTTTATAATCTTCTTTGTCTTTAATTTTCATTATTTCAACAGCTTTAGAATCCAAATTGTGCTGATAAATTGCTTTTTCGTTGTCTGTTCTTTCGTCTATAAACGGTCTGTTACTATATGAAATAATATCTTTACCTTTAGGACAGTACATAGGTATATCAACACCATAAATAACAGGAGAAAAATTTATTCCTGCACAAGTACAAGGATAATTTTTAGGCATTTTGGGAAATCGTTTATCTTTACCCGAAACACTGAACCAACGTCCTCTATATTTTGCACATTCAGAACAACAGCCTAAAAAATAACTTGCTTCAACTAAATCTGTTTTTAACTTATGTGCTGTTTTAAGATTTTTATTCGTAACATCACGATTAAAATTTTCAAACAGTTTATTGATAGAGTTTACAGCTTTTCGAGCTTCTTCGGGTTCTCCAACTTCAAACAACCATTCCGAAAAAAGCATATAATCCTTTCTTGTCCATTTAATTTCTGATATTGGCATCATTTCAGTTGCTCTTTTCAGCAAAGTAATAGCAAGTTCAATTTTTTGTACCTTTTTAAGATTTTGAGCTTTCATTCTAAGTATATATACTAAATTTCTTGTAACTCCTGCATTTGACACCTCTGAGATATTGAAATTTGGTGTAGGAATTGAACGTATACTTTGAATATCTTCTAAATCAATTCTTTTTCCATCTGTTACAATATATCTTGCGTTATAGTATATTTCTCTGTTTTCGTATAAGTCAGACACTTTAGGATACACATCATAAAGTATTCCGTTTTTAAAATACGCAGTAATATAAGACCTTTTAAAAAAACTGAACATATTTACACTTCCTGATAAATTTTTATAGTAAAAATGATAACTTAATATTAAAAATTTGTCAATAAAAGTTAGTGAATTTTATCAAATAAGACTGTTTATAAAATCAAGCTCCGCCTGTTCCTCTGCTGTAAGCTTTCTTTTTATGTTGATAAGCTCCGTATGCTCAATGTAAAATTCCCGCTCCCACTTTTCAAGCTTTTTTCCTTTGGCTTTTTTCGCCCTGATATTCATTACCTGAGAGTATAAGCCTTCGTCAATTTCGTGAAAAAGTCCGAGAAAGCTCCACCAATGCAGATATTTTACCGACCGTATTTCATAGCCTGCTACCTTATTCAGTGCAGGAAAGATAATGTACTGGTCTTGCTCCCAGTCCATCATAGGAGAAGGAGCTTGTTTCGACTTCGGCATATCACCACCGTCTAAAAACCATACCGCTTTTTCCAGTGCCTTATTCAGATCCTTCGGCATTTCCTGAAACAGACATTTCAAGCATACTGACGCTTTTTCATAATCCGAAAGCTCGCCGTCATTATAAGCCTTGAAAACCAGCAGTGCGACCCTGAAATCTGAATTGATTTCGTAATCCCTGCCGTCAATTTCAAGGCTTTTCGGTAATAACCCTATCATTCGCCTGTTATCTTTGCAAGCTGATTTGTATACTTGCTTATATTAAGCTGCATTTTCTCTGTTTCAAGCTTCATTTCCTTTTCGATTACCGGCATAATCGCATTTACGAAGTTCGCAAATACAGGCATTCCGTTGGACGGAGAAAAACAGTAAGCACAGCCGAAGGCAGGTGTACTCACATCAGAGCCGAATATATAGTTGACTTTTTCACGGATTATACTGTCAAGCTTCTTCATTTCGCTTTCGTCAGCATTTCCTAAGCTTTGCAAAGCGTCTGCTTTGTCTGCAAGCTTTTCAAGTTCCTGCTTTACCTTGTCGAACCTGTCAACTATTCCGTAATCGGAAGTATTTACCCTTATTACTGTGCTTTCATCATTGTTGAGCATATAAGTTTTTATGCCGTCATCAAAATTAATATTCTGCATAAGTCAACACCTCGTTAAGTTGTTTCGGTAAAGGTAGGTACTTTATTTGCGATAGTTACAGTACCTGTCTTGCGATTGCCGTCAAAGCTTATTTTGTACGGAATGTTCACTCCGCCCTGAGGTCCTCCGTAGCTCTGCGGCTTGACTATAATATCCTCCGTCCAAGCATCAAAAGGAGCTTCCGTTTTGTCAACCCAGACTTCAAGGATTTTTGTCTTGCAGTCATCGCCTGTCAGACGGTTCATAGCTATATCCTTGATTTTTTCATAAATACTGTCATCAGTGTTGGCGTAGTAGGTATTTACCTCCGCATCGGGT
>ONBJ01000050.1 GCA_900316025.1 uncultured Eubacteriales bacterium | reverse complement strand
GCTCTGTCCTGCAAAATAGTTATGGAATTTATTTACTGCTGCTACTTCAGTATTGAAGCACTGAGTTGAATAAATCTGACCTATATTACCTCCACGATAACCCTGAGTACGTGCAAAATACAATGCCGTTGCCTTGTTACGTGAAGCTACCATTGCCCATGTCTTGTTGATGTTTGAATCACTTACATAGGTTGAATCTTTGCCGTCACCTGAATAGGTATCGTGTGATTCAGCCCAGAGTACAAGCTTATCGGGAGAAACACCCTTGTCATAACTGCTCTTTGCTGCACCTGCTGCATTTCCGCCTGCTACTGAGCCTCTTATATTGTTACCTGTTGTGTCATCTGTAATACACATATATTTTGTATAGCTTGTAGCTGCAGGTCCGCCGCCGTCCGTTGTCTGATAAAGTGTTTCACCATAATAATAAGGTGTAAAGCCTTTTGTCTGTGCATAGCTTGTTGCTGCACCAAGAACATTAGGCCAGAATGTATACTCGCCACCTTCATCGGGAACGCTGATATGCTTTGCAGCATCGAAACGGAAACCCTTTACACCTACGTCAATACATTCTTTAAGATAGTTTGATACATAGTTCTGAATCTTAGAGTTTTCCGTATTGAGGTCGGGAAGTCCTCCCATTGAACCGTGCGTAATGCTGTAACGATTCTGGTAATTTATTTCCTGATTCCACAAATCGTGCCAGCAGTTACCATCATCTTTTATATCCGAAGGTATTGAAGATGATTTATCATACTTTGTCTGATTTCCCAAGTGGTTTGCAACAACGTCAACTATAACTGTTATGCCGTACTGTTCAGCCGCTGCACAAAGCTCCTGCAAATCTGATTTTGTTCCGAGTGCATTGCCGCCTGTGGTTATATAGAAGCCTGCCGGCTGGTAATAAATCCACCATATCTCGTTTGTTTTTCCTGACGTACTCTCTTTAGGCTGCTGTACAACAGATGTCTGGATTGTTGAATAACCTGCCGCTGCAATCTCAGGCAATTTTGCTTTTATGTTATTGAAAGACCATTGCCAAGCATGCAGAATAACACCGTCCTGCGGATTACTCTTCAGACCATATTGATTAGCAGAACTTGTAACCTGATTTATCTTAGCATTTGATGCCTGTGTATCGGATACTGTTGCACCCGATGTAATTGCTGAGGTAACTGCTACAGACGAAACCATAGCAGCAACAAGCATAATGCTTAACATTTTTCCGCCAATCGAACTTTTGTTAAGAAACATATTAGTCTCCTCCTTCTCTAAATTTGTCCTTTAAATTATATCATATGTGTCATATTTTTGATATTGATTTTTTTGCAAAAGTTAAAATATGAATTTTGTGTAAATTATATAGAAAATTATTTCAATTTAAAAAATTCAAACATATTTCTATCTTTCCTTTTACTTTTTGTGGTTAATATTGTTGTTTATTTATAAAATTTTCACTGAGGTTTCAGCTATATAAACAATTTTTATTTTTTTAATATGCTTCCGTTCCGTATTTATCTATGCTTATTACCTCTTTTACCTTACGCTGAAATATTCTTCTCCCGCCTGAGGTTCACAGTTTGTTCTCATTGTCACAAGGTCGTGACACGTTACAAGCTGATAACCCTGCTCTGTCAGTTCAGGAACTATTCTTTCAACTGCATCAGCTGTTGAATCATAGATTTCGTGCATAAGAACTATATCTCCGTCCTGAACGTTATCCATAACAGCTTCATACACTGCATCGGCATCTCTTGTTTTCCAGTCCTCCGTATCTACCGACCATCTGTAAACGGGCATATCTTCTTCCCTGCATATCTCCAGAATATTATCAGTTGTCATTCCTCCGGGGGAACGGAATCCCGTAGGATACTGACCTGTAATGGCGAATATCGCATTGTTTGTACTCTCTATATCTTCCTCATCAACATCTTCGCCGTATTTCGTATGTGACCATGTGTGATTTCCAAGCTCCATTCCCAGCTCCGCTTTTCTTTTTATGTTTTCGGAATAATAAGCCGCATTATCCCCTACCATAAAGAATGTAGCCTTTGCTCCGTATTTCTCCAGCACATCGAGTATTCTTTCACCTGAACTGCCTTCGAGAGGCCCGTCATCAAATGTAAGGGCTATCATAGGCTTATCGGTATCTGTTTCTTCATATTCATCTTCTTCGTCAGAAATATCCGTATCGCCCTTATACATTTCCACCATTACTTCCCTGCACGGTCTGCTCTCTTTTATTTCTCCGTCCCTTTCAATATATGAAGATACCCTTACTGCATAGCTTTCCTTTGACCTCAGCTCCGTTATATCATTGAAGCATACCCACGAGCCTTCTATCATTACCCTGTTTTCCTGACAATATACACCGTCAGGTCTTCTGAACTCTACAAAATATCCGTCTGCTTTGTCAACCCTTGTCCACTCTATATGTATTCTTCCTTCCTCATCAGAACCCGCTGATGTTATTGCAGGACTTTTCAGCGGGTTCCGTACCTCTTCCGAACCGCAGGCTTCATATGTATAAGCCGTATTTTCTGCATTTTCTGTATCCTCATCAGTATCTTCTTTATTTTCACTGCATGAGCTTAATACAAAAATCATAGCTGCAAGCATTAAAATAAAAATTTTAAGACGTGTATTTCTTTTCTTACACTGCCTGTCCGAAGAAAAATATCTATCCCTTAAATTATATAAATTTCTCACTGAGCTTCTCCTTGTCATCGCAAGCAAAGATTTATGGTATATTATATATATTATACTACAGATGTCTACTATTTGTAAACGTTTTACGCAAATTTTACCGATTACTCAATGCCTGACAAGGTGGAGATTGCAGACCGCCAAAAGCAAAGCTTTTGGCGAAAATCAAGGCAGAGCCTTGATTTTCAAAGCGGCATATGCCGCTTTGGTCTGCAATCTCCGCCACAGTTTCAATCTCACCGAAAGCCTGCGGGTATGCCGAAAGGGCGATTGCAGACTGTCAAAAGCGAAGCTTTTGACAGTCTGCAATCGCCCGACTTTGGCAAACATCTCAGGTTCAGTAGTAGTCAACCTCCGTTGTATTTGTGGGAGCCTGAAGCCTGTGTACTTCTTCCTTAGTCAGTTCACGCCAAGAACCCGATTTAAGTCCTCCAAGCTTTACCTGACCTATGGCTATTCTCTTCAGCCTCGGCACTTCAAGCCCAAGCTGCTCACACATTTTTCTTATCTGACGGTTTCTTCCCTCACGCAGTATAATTTCAAGAACGCACCTGCCCTCTTCTCTCTGCAAAACGTGAACCTCGGCAGGAGCTGTTTTTCTTCCGTCTATTACCATACCGCTGCTCATTTTTATAAGTTGCTCCTCATTTATCCCCGGTCTTACGGTTACTCTATATACTTTGTACACGTGCTTTGAGGGGTGCGTTACCTTATTGGCAAAATCTCCGTCATTCGTCATAAGCAGAAGTCCCTCGGAATCCCTGTCCAGTCTGCCTACGGGATATACCCTAGCAGGAATATCCTTTACAAGCTCCGCAACACACTTTCTGCCCATTTCATCATTCATGGTTGTAACATAACCTCTCGGCTTGTTTATCATTATATACCAACGCTTCTGCTTTGCGGCAGCATTCAGCTTTCTTCCCTTTACAACTATTTTATCCGAAACAGGATTTACCTTATCCCCTATGACAGCAATTCTTCCGTTTACCTTTACCATACCGTCTGCTATCATTTCTTCGGATTTACGTCTTGATGCTATTCCGCAGTCTGCCATATACTTCTGAAGTCTTACAAGCTGATTTTTTTTCATAATTAAATCTCTCTTTCCGGCTGTGCATAAATATGCTCTGCCATTTTTTCAGGGCTTTTGCCTGAATTTATTTTATAATTTCTACCTGTTCATATTCTGTCCCGACATTTTTCTGAACAGCCGTAAAAAACAGTGTTTTATAAATCATTTCATCAGGATTTTCCGAACTGTATATTTTTTTATAGCTAAATCTTGGTACCTGGTTGAAGCGTGTCACTGCAAGATAATCTGAAACGGCAAAAACTCCGCACAATAAAATTATACAGCCAATTATACTCAATATACGAAAATTTCTTTTGAGCAATACATCTTTAATAATAAGATAAAAGCCTGTTATAAAAACTATGCTTCCAAAAACTGAATAAATGCTTCCCCAACTGCTGTCATTCGGGAACATCGCTAAGGCTGAAATAATGATAAATATACCAAATCCGAACATCACGTAACCAACCGCTTTGCGTTTTCCGTTCTTTACCTCGTTCCTGCCATATTCCGCCATCTTAACCGAAATAATTCTTGACTCCTGATTCATATTCTCGCTTTTCCTTTCTCCGTCAATAATTTCGGGTATGCTCACATCATAAAAATCAGCTATTTCGATAAGCATACCGATATCGGGCATATTGCTCCCTGTTTCCCATCGGGATATTGTTCTTGAGGAAACATTAAGCTTTTCAGCCAGATTTTCCTGTGTCAGCTTCTTCTCTTTTCTCAGTTCTTTGAGAAAAGAACCTATCCTGACCTGATCCATAAAGATAACCTCCTTTCTATGCCATAATACAGTATTTCAATATTTTTGAACACGACAAAAAGCGAGAAATGCCGTTTTTAATGCAGGACATTCTTGTCTATATTACACTTTTGTTTATTTTCTTATCATCAAATCAAAAATGCTTATTCATTATATTACAAATTTCAAAAAAAATCTACCTGAATATTCCTGCAAAAAAATCAAATATATTTTGAATAATGCTCTTTTTGCTTTCCAGAGCATCAACCGCCGAATCCGTTACAAGCGGAATTTCGCAGATTTTTTCACCGTCCAGAAAATACTGAGCAGTTCCTACAGCCTGCCCTTTTTCAAGAGGTGCATATAAAAATCTGTCAGCTATAACCCTGCGTGTAAGCCTTCCTTTACTGTCGGAGCTTTTAACGTAGTCCACTCCCTTTACAGGTATCAGCTTTACAGAATCAGCTTTTCCTCCGGCAACATCTATATTCAAACAGTAGCCGTCATCAGCGTTTTCTACCGCACTCAGCTTTGAAAAGCCGTACTCATACATTTTTATATGGTCGTTCCAGTCATCGGGAGCATTAAGTGTAACCGCTACCAGTCTGACACCCTCTTTTTCAGCCGAACTTACAAGACATCTTCCCGACTTTGTGGTAAAGCCTGTCTTTCCTCCGTTGCAGTACTCATAAAGCGACAGAAGCTTATTGTGATTTCTGTAGCTGACGCTCATTTTTTCGGGACTTATAAAGTCAACCATGACATTCTTTTTTGCAGTAAGCTCTGCAAATGCTTCATTATTCATTGCGTAATCCATAAGCTTTGCCATATCCCTCGCAGTCGAATAATGCCCGTCATCGTCAAGACCCGATGGTGTGACAAAATGCGTGTTTTTCATACCTATCTGTTCCGCCCTGCTGTTCATAAGCTTTCCGAAGTTCTCCTTTGAACCTGCTACGGCAAATGCAGCAGCATTTGCCGCATCATTACCCGAAACACTCATCATTCCCGCAGCCAGATCAGAAAGTCTGAGCTTGTATCCGTCTTTCAGATACATTGAAGAACCCTCTGCCGCCATATTCATTTTAAAGGTTACTTCCTTATCTTCAGCCTTTGCCTGCTCCAGTGCTATAAGAGCAGTCATAATTTTTGTGGTACTCGCCATTCCCAGCTTTTCATCGGGATTTTTTTCAAATATCACCCTGCCGTTGTTTCTGCATACCAGAATTGCCGAACGTGCCGAAACCTCAGTAAAATCAGCGTCATTTTCCGCACCTGCCCTTATACAGCACATAACCGCAAGAAAAATTGTGAAAAACATCACTGTCCACCACTTCAAAAGAAAACACTCCCTCTTATTTTCATTACTTACTATAAAATTTTATGTACAAGTGCTAACTTTTATACTCACAGCTAAGGGCGATTGCAGACGTTCAAAAGCTTAGCTTTTGAACAAATTCAAGCAAATCTGCTTGAATTTCACGACAGCTACGCTGTCGTGGTCTGCAATCGCCCATAGTATACCGCAGTCTGTTATATTTTCAGAAAAGTTTACTCTGATTTTTTATCGGAGCTTTCTTCGTTTTCAGTACTTTCTTCCTTACTGTCCTTTACTTCCTCCTTGTTGAATATGGCGGTTATCTTATCCACAAGGTCAGGAGCAAGAGCCAGAGCTTTTTCTGCAACAGTTGAATTTGGTGTATCAATACTGAGAACCTTTGCATTTCCCTTTGAAATAACTATAAAGGCTATAGGATTTATCGAAACTCCTGCACCTGTACCGCCTCCGAACAAATCCTTGTTCGGGGCTGACTTTGCAACAAAGCTTGAACCTCCCGAAGCAAATCCGTATGATACCTTTGATACGGGTACTATCACTGTACCGTCAGGTGCGGCTACGGGTGCACCTATAACTGTATTTACATCTACCATCTGCTTTATTTTTTCTATGGTTACTCCCATAAGACTTTCCAGCGGCTGTTTATTTTCCATTGGTATGCACTTCCTTTGATTTTATTTTCTATAAAAATTTTTCAATTATTTAAAGACATTCCGAATTTTTAAAAACCTATGCCTTTATAATCTTTAAATACAAAGCTATACTTTTTATGCCGTAAAATATCGCAGACATAAGCAGGAAAAGCGGTCTTACAGACAGCCTTATAAAAAGATTAATCTTTGTTTTTCCGCTGTCAAAATCGGCATTTATTTCTATTTCAGGTATTTTGCGAAAAGTAAAGAATGCAGAAGCTGCTCCGACAGCAGGATATACCGCATCACAGGTATATCCGAATTTCATAGCTGTATCATAGGCATCATCTGTGCTGACATTTACACGCACACTAAGTCTGTGAATTATAATATGACTTAATGTATCACCTAGAAAGCCTTTAGCAAGCAATATTATTTCTCCTATAATCTCCGCTATTCCGCTTATTCCCTTGGCTTTGAAAATCGATGAAAGCTTACTTTCCCCTTTTTCTTCCTCATCTGACTTATCGGTCTGCTTTTTATCCGATTTTGATTTTTTCTTTTTGCTCTCCGTTTTTTTGACGGCTTTTTCTTTTTTTTCACTCGGGGGAAGTATTTTTATCTTTATAAAAGCGTATCTTACACTCAGATTTGTATTTTCTCCGTCATACTCGACATACAGATTTACAGGTATCATAAGAAGCAAAAGTATTACGGCTATAATAATCAAAAATATAACAAAACCTGCCATATATAACCGCACCTCCGCTTTCAGATTAAATCAACGTTACCGCAAAATCATTTTCCTTATTGTTATCCTTTTTATTATTTACGCTTTCTTCATTATTTTCATCATTGGCGGCAGATTTTTCCTTATTTCCGATTTCTTCCTGATTTACAGGAACAGGCAGTTCATCAAGATTTTCAATCTGAAAGCACCTTAAAAAATTATCCGTTGTTCCGTATAAAAGCGGTCTGCCGGGAAGCTCCAGCCTTCCCTTTTCTTCTATAAGACCTTTTGATGCAAGACTTCCCACAACTCCCGAACAGTCAACGCCTCTTACCTGCTCTATAAAAGCCTTGGTAACAGGCTGATTGTACGCTATAACCGCCAGAACCTCCATCGCTGCCTGCGACAGCGGAGCATTTCTCTTTATATCCATAACTCTGCGGATATATTCCCCGTACTCCTTTTTACTGCACATCTGATAGCTGTCCTCAAGCCTTACTATCTTTATTCCGTATTCCTCGCTGCTGTATTCTCTTATCAGTTCTTCAAGAATAAGCTGCGTCTGCTTAGGCTTCTGTTCCAGTGCCCTGCTTATCGTTTCCAGCGGTACTGGTACTCCGCTTGCAAAAAGTATAGCCTGCACCGCACATTTAAGCTCAGTATTCTTCAACCCTATTTTCCTTTCTTATAAGTCGTACATCGGCACTGTCACCATCGCCGTCTATCCTTATCCTGCTGTTTTTTACAAGCTCCAGCACAGCTAAAAATGTAGCCACAAGCTCCGATTTCGGACTTCCCTCTTTAAAAAGATTTCTGTACTTTATAGGTGTTCCGTCCCAGAGCTGTCTTAAAACATATACTACCCTTGAACTTACCGATACTATCTTTCTTTCTATAATTCCGCTGAAAGCTTCTCTCGGCGGCGGAAGCTTGCTCTTTCCTCTTCCTGCTGCCGCTGCAAATGCCTTCGCTATTTCCTGCGGCTGATGAACCCTTGTATATGTCATATCAAACTTTACCTTTGAGGGCGGCTTTACATAAATATCATATGTTGCCATTTTTGCAAGCTCAGCCGCCATTCTGCGGCATTCCTGATATTCTATGAGCTGACCTTCAAGCTCTTTTTTCAGCTCCTGTGCTTCCTCGTGCTTCGGCAGAAGCGAAACCGACTTTATATATACAAGCCTTGATGCCATCTCCAGAAATTCGCTCGAAACCTCCATCTGTCCGCTTTGCATATTCTTTATCTGTTCCATATACTGCTCAAGAAGAACCGCTATCTCTATATCGCATATATCCATTTTATGCTTCGCTATAAGCTGCAAAAGCATATCAAGCGGCCCTTCAAAGTCACTCACCTTGTATTGAAGTGCCGCAGAAGTATCATTTCCCATTTACAGTATCTCCAAAAACTCTCGATATTTTCCTGCTTTTAGCTATCATATGCCTTAAAGCATACTCAGTATAGGTCTGAAAATCAAATCCGTAATTCCAAGCAAGCCGTTTGTACACGCAGAAACAAGCATACTTAACGGCCCTGTCAGAACTCCTGCCATTATAAGCACTATCAGTGCTATGCTGAAAAACTGCTCATACTGATAAAATTTGTACATAATCCTGTCGGGAATGAAAGCGAAAAGTATCTTTGAGCCGTCAAGCGGAGGTATAGGTATAAGATTGAATACTGCAAGCGATACATTGAGTGTTATGAAAAACGACATAAACACATTATCTACAAGATTATAAACCGCATACGGAATTACCTCTTTTATACCCAGAATAGCTATAATGTAGTAAAGTATACAGCCTATGAATGCACATATCAGATTGCTTACAGGCCCTGCAAGTGCCGTAATTGCCATTCCCGATTTGGGGTTTTTAAAATTTCTGGGGTCAACGGGTACAGGCTTTGCCCAGCCGAAGCCTATGAAAAGTATCATCAACGCTCCTACGGGGTCTATATGTGCCAGCGGATTAAAACTCAGCCTTCCGCTGTTTTTCGCCGTATTGTCACCAAGCTTATATGCAACAAGTCCGTGCGAAAGCTCGTGTATCGGCATAACTACAAAGACTATCATTACTATGGCAAGCACCTGCATAAGTGCCTGTTCTATTGTCAGTCCTTCAAACAGTAATGTTCTTAACATACTTTCCTTTACTCCTTAATACTTTATTTTAAATAATTTACGCATTTATAGGTATGCGGCTTATCCCGATGGTGCGATTGCACAGTCAAAAGTAAAACTTTTGACTGCCTCAAAGCTTCGCTTTGAGGGAACACGGCAGCAAAGCTGCCGTGTCTGCAATCGCACCACCGCAGCAACTGCATAACCCTGAATAATACTCCGCTATAGTATGATAACACACATTAGTAAAATTTTCAACGGGATAACAAAACTATAAAATTTTTTACTCCTTCAAAAAATTTGTATCTTCTCTGAAATATGTTGACTTTTTGAAATATCTTGTATAAACTTATTTTAGGAGATATTTCTCCTACTTAAACAAATATTATTGAGGAGGTTATCCTATGAATATTAATACAAAATCTCTTGTTTCAATTACAGAAGCAAACCAAAACTTTTCAAAGGTTGCAAGGCTTGTTGATGAAAACGGAGCTGCAGTCATATTAAAAAACAATGTTCCTCGCTATCTGATTGTTGAGTTCAGCCAAGCCGAAGAAGAACAGCTCGCTTCCAATGAAGATATTATGGCTATCTCGAAAAGGCTGATTGCCAAAAACAGAGAAGCTTATGAGGTTCTTGCAGAATGATAATTTTTAATGAAGAACAAATCATAGAACTTCACAAGCAACTTATTGAAGAAACAGGCTGCTCACATGGAGTACGTGATAAAGCATTACTTGACTCAGCTTATAGTGCAGCTTTTCAATGTTTTAACAATCAGGAGCTTTTTTCCGACTATTCAGCAAAAAGCTACACGTTTAGCTTTCGGCTTAATAAAAAATCATCCGTTTATAGACGGAAACAAGCGAATAGGAACACATTCTATGCTGCTTCTGCTTACACTTAACGGAATTGATTTATCTTACACTCAGAAAGAATTGTATACCATTATACTAAAAATCGCAGCAGGAACATCTGACCTGAAAGAATTAAACGACTGGATTTTAAACCATCAGATATGATAAAAACAAAAATAAATTTTTATCACATATATTTTTAAGAACTTTTTTGTCTGACGTTCAAATAATTTTTTAAAACTATTGCATTTCAAAATCAAATCTGTTATTATATTATACGTTGTATTCATATAAATAAGCTCGGTTTAGCACTAAGGAGGTGCCGAAAATGGCAAAATGCGAAATTTGTGGCAAGGGCGTTACTTTTGGTATAAAGGTTTCACACTCACACAGAAGATCCAATAGAACATGGAAGCCTAATGTTCAGCGTGTAAAGGCTATCGTTGATGGCTCACCCAAGCACGTTTACGCTTGCACACGCTGCTTGCGTTCAGGTAAGGTAACAAGAGTTGTTGCTAATGCACCTGCCTCTGCAGAAGAATAATCTTATATTTGCTTTTGGGACACTGCTTTTTTCGTAAGCGTCAAAAGTGAGGCGTATTGAAAAACACGGAGTCAGGATATAATAATCCGACTCCGTGTTTGAATTCACAGGGAATTGAATATAGTAGAATT
>ONBJ01000058.1 GCA_900316025.1 uncultured Eubacteriales bacterium | reverse complement strand
AATGATTTTCTCATTGTATAGCTATGACAATTAAAAGTTTTGTCCACTTTTTCAAAAGTGGTGGGGTCAAGGGGCAAAGCCCATTGTGGGATTTTTAAGAGCGAAGCCCTTAAACTCATCAAAATCCAAACAAAATTTGCAAAGCAAATTTTGACAGTAACTATTTCATTTTCAACCGCTCAGGGAGAAAATTTTTGCCAGCCATAAATTTTATATTGCACACAGTATGTACCATTAATATTATATAAATATAAAAGTAATTCGGAAAGGAGCATACAACGATTTTATGAATATAGAACTGATTGACGAACACCGTGTTCTCATAGACCTTTGCAGTGATGATATGGAAAGGCTTGAAGTCAAATACAATACATTCCGTGCGGATAACGAGGAGGGCAGGGCTGCTCTGAGCAGGCTTATATATATTGCCCGTCAGCAGACAGGCTTCAAAATCACTTCCAGACCTGTTTTTTTAATCGAAGCCATTCCCTATTCGGGTGGCTGTTTCATACTTATAACGATTAAGGAAAAAAGGTTCGGGGGAAAGAAGTTCAGAGTACTGCAAAAAAATCACTTCAGAAAGATATTCTCATTTGAAAGCTGTGAGGATATTCTTTCCGCACTGGAAAAACTTTATGCCTGCCGTCCCATAAAGTACAGCAGCAGCATAATACTTTATAACGGAACATATTTTCTGCTTATAACCAGCAATACAAAAATATCCGTCTGCACCGAAATGACTGCCGCAGAATATGCTCTGAACAGCACCTCAGACAAAGTGATAATAGCACATATCGCCGAACACGGAAAATATCTGACGGCAGACAATGCCGTCGAAACAGCAGGGGCGGCATTGTGCAGATAACTCTGCACAATGCTGCCCTCATAACTCTGCACAAGCTACCGTATGTAGCCTATGCAGGACTTTGCTGTCTTATAAGTCCGAAGCTTATAGTTATAGCTCTGTTGACCATATTCATAGCCGCCGAATCCAGACAACCCATTTTTTCCTTAAGTCTTTTTTTATCTATGGTTCTTATCTGTTCAAGCAATACGACGGAATCCTTCATCAATCCGCATTCCTGTGCCTCAAGCTGTATGTGGGTAGGAAGCTTTGCCTTCGACTGCTGACTTGTAATCGCCGCTGCTATTACGGTCGGACTGAACTTATTCCCCACATCATTCTGTACTATCAGGACAGGTCTTATGCCGCCCTGCTCAGAGCCTACAACGGGACTTAAATCCGCATAGAAAATATCACCACGTTTAATGTTCACATTTTTCACTCTCCGTAAATTTATTGTAACCGATTACAATAATATTTTTACCTTAAATGTATATGTTTATACTTTGTGACATTAACATTATATTTCAATTTTTACGGATTGACACTGCTGTAATGCAATTATCTTAATTCAGCGGATAAGCTCTTTATACGCAAGATACAAGGCACAGTCTGCGGCAAGCTCCCTTATGCGTGAACGCTCATTTTTTTCGCCGAACAATGCCTTCACCGCAAAACAGCCTCCGTCCTTTTTTGCCACTCCTATATATACCAGTCCGACAGGCTTGTTTTCTGTACCTCCTGTCGGGCCTGCTATTCCCGTAGTTGAAACCGCAATATTACTTTGTGAAACCGTCTTAATTCCCTCTGCCATCTGCAACGCTGTTTCCTCGCTTACAGCTCCCAGAGTATCAAGTACATTCTTATCCACTCCGAGCAGCTTTTCCTTTATTCCGTTTGAGTACGAACATATTCCGCAGTCAAAAACAGCCGATGAACCTGAAATATCGGTTATTTTTTTGCTTATAAGTCCTCCCGTACAGCTTTCCGCAGAAGATATTTTCATTCCGTTCTTTATAAGAGTTTCCACAAGCAACAGGCTTATATCCTCCTGCCTTATATTTTTTTCACATATTTCGTTTATAAACTGTTCCTCTGTAACAGTTATCATATTATCACTCCCGTATCAGAAAGCTCTGAGCCTTTCAATAGCTTCCTTTGCATTTTCGGCTTTGAATACGCCTGTTCCCGAAACGCATATATCTATGCCTGCCTCGGAGCATTTTCCTATTGTTTTTTCGTTAATGCCTCCGTCTGCTTCTATAACTATTGAAACACCCTGTCTTTCGGCTTCCTCTCTTATCTCCGATACCTTCGGCAGCATATCCTCCATAAATGACTGTCCCCCGAAACCCGGTTCTACCGTCATTATCAGCACCATATAAATATCCTTGAGATACGGATAGACTGCTTCGGCTGGTGTGTTCGGCTTTATGACAAGACCTGCCTTTACTCCGCAGCTTTTTATTTTTTCGATTGTCGCTCTTATATCCGATTTGGCCTCAACGTGAAATGTTATTATATCCGCACCTGCATTTACAAAATCATCTATATATTTAAGCGGATTGTCTATCATAAGATGAACGTCAAACGGAACATCGGTAAGTCCCCTGACAGCCTTTATCACGGGAGCTCCGAACGTTATATTCGGAACAAAAGCTCCGTCCATAACGTCAAGGTGCATATAGTCTGCCCCTGCCCTGTCCATTCTTATAATCTCTTCACCCATTTTTGAAAAATCGCACGATAACATTGACGGAGCTATTTTCATTTTTAAGACTTCCTTTCAGAATATGCAACTCAAAGTAAAATAATAAGTCTGCGGCTACGCTCACGCTGCGATTGCAGTCGACCAAAGCTTTAAAAAGCTTTGGTCAGATTTCAAGGCATTGCCTTGAAATCTCACGGCAACGCCGTGGGCTGCAATCGCACAGCCTGAACGCAGGCTGAGATTTATTTACATCATACTCAGCTCACAGCTTTCTGACAAGCGGAGCTATAACGGAGGCTGCCGCCCAGAATATCATAAAGCAAAGCAGCTCAAAAGCACCCATACCCTGCTCTCCCGAAAGGAGTGCAACAACGGACGCAACAAGAACACCCATTCCGACACCGACAGTCTGTACGATAACAGCCGTTGTGATGTTGTACTTTATTCTTATGCAGCCCGAAACGGCTCTTGCCAGAGAATAAAATTTTCCACGTGTGCCGATATAGCATCTTGCTCTTTTGTTTTTCTCGTATACCGCTTCCTTATATATCTTGCCCAGAGAATTAGGCAGAATTTTCACGGAATTTTCATGCAGAAGGTAATCTCTTACGATTACCTTAGCGGTAATATTGGGGTCAGCGGTTCTCACCAGAACGGAAACGCCGTTTTCCTGAAGGCGCCTGATTTCATTTTTAATTTTTTTGTCGGGGGAATACGAAACCTTTATCATTGCAATAAGTCTGCCCGAATTTGCGATATAGGTAATTTTCTCGAAGTCATTGAGCATACCTATTTTCTCCTCGGGTATTACTTCAATACCGTACTTCCGCATAAGCTCACTTCTGCCGATAAGGACACGTTCTCCGCCAATCCAGCCTACTATACCCTTGTTTTCCTCAAACTTTACGCTGTCAACAAAGGGAAGAGCATCATTTTTCTTGTCTATGACCTCGGAAAAGACATAGGTAAGCGACGTATTAGCCACACTGAGTACGGCTGCCGCATTCAGCAGAGATGACTCCAGTATTTCATCGGGAACAAAGGGCTTCAGATCCACAAGCTTTATTGAAGAACGGGGATAAAGCTCCCTGCTGTCAACCATAACAGCCTCGGTATCTACAAACTGCTTTACCGCAGGATAACCCACAATCATAGCGTCATTGAGCAGAGCCTTTCTGCACAGAAGCTTCATAGGGAGATTTACCGCAAGCATACACACAACGGGTATGCTCAGACAGGATACCATAGCAAATGAAGAAAACGCTCCTATTACGCTGCGATACAATATTCCGTGTACAACGGCTACCGCAACCGAGCATACAAGTCCCCATATGGAGAACTGTGCCGCCATATTTTCGCTGGGGTCTTTTGCATATGAAAGCTTGAGAAAATTCTTGTAAAAGTCCGTTTTTCTCTGGTATGCTATATATGGTGATGAAGAATTTGTACCTCTTATCATTTTTTCGGCATTTTTCTTGTCGTTGAGTATGGTTGCCGCATATTTTTTTCTATCCTGTGCAATAAAGCGGAAATTCTCCTTTATTCGGAGCATCATAACAAGCTTTCCCAGACAGCTCATTGTAACAGCAAAAAGCACGAGAACGACATACAGCCCCTGAGTTCCGTTATAGAATGAAGAACTGTCAAAGAATGCCGCCATACACTGTATAAGGCACGCCATCGCCGCAACCGAAACAGATGTGTCCGAATTGCCCTTGAAAAATACAAGCGGAGCAAGTCCGTTCTTGAACGAACCGAAGCATACCCCCACTCCGGCACAAAGCAGTATGAGATTAAGCGTACAGTAAACCATCTCGATATTGGGTACAAGCTCTGCAAACTGTGTGCTGAAAAACTTCTGCAAAACCGTTATGACAAGAACCGTAACGAAAATAACCGATGACAGAATTATACGGAAAAACAGCTTTCTTATATTCATATTTATTTCCACCATAACGGCTCTTGCGTCCTGCGGCACTTCATAGTCCTCTATGGTTTCGTAACTGTTTTCGTCCGAGGGCAGTGTGCTGTAATCCATAGCCGTACTGTAGCCGCTGAAAAACCTTTCCTTTACCTGTCTGTTTCTGCGTTCAGCCTTTGGATTTTTACTTTTTTCTTTTTTTCTGAAACCCCTGAACTTCTTCTTTTTTTCATCACCGAACGAGGCAAATATATCATTGTCCTTTATACCGCCCTGCTGTCCGCTTTTTTCGGGGATTTCCGCATTTTTACTGCTTTCCTCCTCCGCAAAGCGTGGAATTTTTGCCGCCGCCTTGCTCTGTTCCTTTGCCGCCGCAAATACTGTGGTTGCCTCGGTTATTATATCGTCGTCAAGCTCTTCGGAGCGTTTTTTTGCTTTTTCGGCTTCCTTTTTCGCCTTTCTTATTTCAGGCTCAAGATATGCCTCGTAAGCGTCCAGAATTATAGGGTACAGCTTGCCTATTTCCACATTGAAAGTTTCCCTTGCCGTTTCCAGCGTGTACATAGGCTCGATATTGTCCTCTATAAATATGTTGCCGTTTACCTTCTTCACCGTGGCAAAGCTCATATCTATATTTTCTATCGGAGGCGGTGCTTTTATCGTCTTGCGTTCCTTTTCCGTATCGCTGATGTAAGTATCGGATACTTTTGCATCACCGCCGCTGTCCTTTAAGCCTTCATCTTCCCTGCTGTCCTTATTTTTATTGCTTCTCCTGCCGCTCTGCTTATTTCCCTCATGAGTTCTTTTCAGCTCGTATATTTCATCATCGCTTATAAATTCATCGGGCTTTGCATTGAGTGCCTGTCCCAGCTTAAAAAGCGAATTGAACAGGGATTTCGCCTTTTTATACGGCTTCTGTTCCTCGTCATCTTCCTCGTCCTCATAGTCATAGTCCTGACTGAAGCCGTCATCGTCCTCATCGCTGCGGACTTCGCCTTCCTTTTTATCCGATATTCCTGAACGGCGAACCTTTTCCTGACTTACACGCTCATGCTTTCCGACAAGCTCAACCTCATCTTCATTTTCTACCGCAGGCTCACCCCGTCCGTACTCGTTCTGCTCTCCGAAATGATAGTCACTGTCTACAATCCTGAGAAACGGCTTTCTGGATTTCTTTTCATCTGCTTCCTTATTTGCACCGTTATCCTCCGTGTTTCCGCTGTAACCAACGGAACTTTGGGTCGGTGTGACATCTTCCGAAAATTCTGCTCCAACATCGGGAACAGCTTCCCTGAGAGTTTTTCTCTCCGCTTCCTGTTCTTTGAGAACGTCCGTTTCGGTAACGGTCATAAGCCTTTTTATCTTTCCCAGAATATTCTTTTTTTCACCGTTATTTCCTCTTTCCAATCTCAATCAACTCTTTTCTAACGTCAGAAATTATTTATTCCTGTTCCTGAGTATATCATACATAACTACTCCTGCCGCAACAGAGGCATTAAGCGAATTTATCTTTCCTTTCATCGGCAGCGAAATAATTCCGTCACACTTATCCCTTACCAGCCTTCCTATTCCCTTTCCTTCATTTCCTATAACTATCGCAACAGGCATATCAAAATCCATATCTGAAGAGTCACTGCCGTCCATATCAGTTCCGAATACCCATACTCCACGTTCCTTGAGATTTTCAATCGTACTGCTTATATTTGTAACTCTTGCAACGTTTACATACTCCACAGCTCCTGCCGAAGATTTTCCTACAGTATATCCCAGTCCCGCACTTCTCCTCTTAGGTATTATTATCCCGTGTACGCCCGTACATTCTGCCGTTCTTATCACAGCTCCGAGATTGTGTGGGTCTTCCACTTCGTCAAGAATAACTATGAACGGCTTTTCGCCACGTTCTTCCGCACACTGAAATATATCGTCAACACTGCAGTATTCCTTTACAGCCGCAATCGCCGCTATTCCCTGATGAGCCGTTCCGCCGCAAAGAAAATCCAGCTTCTTCATATCTGTTTCCTTTACGGGTATTCCCTTCTCCTTTGCCGCCGCTGTCAGCTCCCTTACCGAGCCGCCTGCACTTCCCGAGGCAACAAGCAGACGTTCTATTGCCCTGCCGCTTCTCAGTGCCTCCCTTACGCAGTTTCTTCCTATTATAACATCACTGTGTGCTTCATTATGGTTCTTGTTTTCACTTTTCCTTCTGTTCTTTTCGGCATACGATGTTCCGTCCTTTTTCTCAGAACTTCCGTTTCTGCCGCTGTAATCCTTCTTCATAAAGAACCGTCCTCCGTCCACATAAATTTGCATACTCAGTTAAGTATAACATATTAAGAAAAAATATCAAACAATAAAGTAAAAATTTTTACGCAGAAAGGCTTATTTTTTAAAAAAAGTCCTGAAAATTTAAAAAAGCACTTGAAAACCTATGATTTATATTGTATAATATCAGGGCAGTTCAGATGTTTGGTCTGAATTTTATATGCAGGTATGGCGGAATTGGCAGACGCGCATGGTTCAGGTCCATGTGAAAGCAATTTCATGCAGGTTCAAGTCCTGTTACCTGCACCAGACAAGAAAAAATCCGAGCCGTTTCCATTGGAAACAGGTTCGGATTTTTTTGTTTTATTTGTTTTACTTGCAAGCTATAAGGCTTTTTCATTTACCGCAATCCATATCTCACACTGATAGTCAGGATTTGAGGTATCTGCCGAGGAATACACCTCAAACTCCACATTTTCGGCATATTCGTACTGAGTACTCTGCGGAAAAAACTCCGTAACTATTCTGTTATAGGTTTCTGCAAAGGCATCGGGCATTTTTCCCCTGCTTGTAAATACCGCATATGTGTTTGACGGAATTGTCACAATCTCCAGATCGTCATCAATCCTTCTTCCGTCATACTCAACGCCGATACCGTAGGGAAACTGTCTTGAATCAAGCTCCGATGAAAAACAGATACCGAGCAATCCTTTCATCACGGGATTTTCGGGCATACAGGCAATCAGTCTTTCCAGAGTTCCGTCCGTACCGCACTCCCTCCACAGTTCCTTAATATCGTCCGCCGCATTCGCCGACTGCGGTTTTGAAACTTTTTTTCTTCTGCATACTACCTTAAACGCATCTCTTTTTTCAATTCTGTAATCCATCTTACTGCCTCCTGTTAAGGTTAATTTTACAGACAGAGGAGTAAATATCCTGACATTGCCTCCGTGTTTTGCTTCACTGGGAGCTATGCCGTGAAAACGGGTAAAGGCACGTGAAAAACTCTCAGATGTATCATATCCGTATTTTACAGCTATATCAATTACTTTTGCATTTCCTTTTGACAGCTCTTCGCCTGCAAGGGAAAGCCTTCGCATACGGATATAATCTCCAAGCGAAAATCCGCAGAGAATACCGAACACTCTCTGAAAATGAAATGACGAGGAATATGCCTGTTCTGCCACTTTTTCAAAATCAATTTCTTCTGTGATATTTGCTTCCACGTAATCAATCGCTCTTTGTATACCCTGTATCCAGTTCATATGCTCACTCTCTTTCTGTGATTACAGTATATCAGAATACGTTTATAAAATCCTGACTTTATGTGCTTTGGTGTGTTATATAAACATCTCCATATAACGTCTGAATGTGGAAAAACCGACCTCTTCGTAAAACTCCAGAGCATTTTTGTGAAATCTGTTGGAAAATATTATGTGAGTATCCTGTTTGAGTACGAAAACCAAGTACAGAAAACAGAACCACAGAAATTTTTAGGTCTTGATTTTTCTATGCACGAATTATATGTTTACTGTGCAAAAAGCCATTCAGCTCACTTCACTCTGACCTGAGTGACTACATTATTCCGTATCAACCAAAACTCAGCCCCGCACGAGCGAGGCTGTAAATGAAAGTATCATGCTTTATTGAATTTTTCCTTGCTCTGCTTGCACCTCGGACATTTCCAGTCGTCCGGCAGTTCCTCAAAAGCAACGCCGTCATGCTCTGACGGATCGTAAACATATCCGCATATCGAACAGACATAAATGCCCGTAGACTTACTTTCGGAGAAATCAACCTCAGCAAGGACTGTCGGAACAGGATTATCCAGATCCATTACGCGGTTGGCTTCAAGATTTTCATAGCCCTGGGGCGTGTGTGTACCGCAGTAAACGGTCGGGTGATTTCTGACAAACTCGCATACACGGTCGAGGGTTTCACGAGCTGCCGCAATGTCCTCAAATACAACAGAAAGCTTGTTTTCATAGAGTGCCTCGTCAACGTAGGTGATGTCGCCGTGGAGCATATAGAACAGACCGCCCGACTCCGCAATAATTATGCTGTTGCCGTTGGTGTGTCCCTTTGCCCTCAGAAAATAAACACCGTCAGCTATCTTTTGACTTTCTGGGAAATTATAATATGCACCGTCAGTATATTTCACAGGAACAATATTCGGAAGTCCCTGCAATTCAGCCGCACCGAGCTCTTCTTCACCCACAAAAATTTGTGCATTCGGGAAGGATTTCAATTCACCTGAATGGTCGCTGTGCTTATGAGTGAGCAGGATCTTTGTTATCTGCTCAGGCTTATAGCCGAGATCGGCAAGAGCCTCCATGTAGGTGCAGATATCCTTGCCTGTAAAAATTGCACTGTTTTCATCAGGTACTTCCTCGGGAG
>ONBJ01000049.1 GCA_900316025.1 uncultured Eubacteriales bacterium | reverse complement strand
CCGCTCCATATTATTTGAAACTGTCGGTTTGTGCCGACAGTTTTTTCTTTTACATTTTTATTGTTGAAGAAAAAATATTTGTATAGTATAATAATCAAAATCAAGAGTTACTGCGGATAAAGGAAAGGTGAAATATATGAGTACAACAGCTATATTATCAAACGATAACCGATTTACTTCTTTTGAATATGACGGTATAAAAATTCGTTTTGTTACTCCGAAGTGCCTTGAAAAGTATACGAGGGTTCTTGAATGGGATAATGGTTATATAGTTGTGACGGCACTCTATAACGGTATTGAAACCGAAGAATATATTGATTTAATTTCTGTTTTACAGAACTTATGTATTGAACCTGAAGAGTTTTAAAAAAACATTAAAGAGGTGAGTATTAAATATGACTGATATGGTGAAGATAGCTGAAAATTCAAAAATGATTGTCAATGGCTATGCGTTTACTGTTATTCCCTCAGGAGTACAGGCAGTTAATCTTGCACGAAATACCGCTTGTGTTTTCGGAGATGATGATTCCGTTATTGAAACCAGTATGGACGATATAGAAATGGAAATCGTTACAGACTATTATAAAAGAAATAAGTCTTTTATGGAGGATTAGTAATGCCCCAATATTACACTTTCATGGTTTGCGGTTATTATTTATACTTTACTTCGCATTGTATTATTGAGGCTATGCACGGTTCACGCAAGCGACAGAAAGCTGACAGAAGCAGGTTCTGCAAAATTTTTTGTTATGAGTAATGGTGATACAACTGTTGAAAACAAGGGTATCCTGACTGACCGTGAAATTTCAAAAATTCGTGGTTTTATCAAAGAAAATTACAAAGAGATGTAATTAACGTGGATTACTTACAGAAATAAGGGATTTTATGGGGAATAAGATACAGTATTACTGTTATAAGGATTAAAAAAATGTCAGGAAAAATGCAGAAAGTTCAGCCCCTCACTGATGTGAGGGATTATTTGATTACAGAAAATATCAGTAAAATAAAAGAAAACAGGCTCGGAAAACTGAAAGGAAGATTTAAGAATGAAAAAATACGGAAGATTATTTGCTTTTATTATGAGCATTGTCTGCATTATAAGCTTTGCAGGCTGTGATGTTTCGGTTCTGACTGACAATGTTTCATCTTCATCATCGGTGAAAGCTTCAAACGGACTGAACATACATATGATAGACATAGGGCAGGGCGACAGCATATTGCTTGAATGTGACGAAAGCTATATGCTTATAGATGCAGGCGAGAACGATAAGGGCGGAGTTGTCGTTGACTATCTCAAAAAGCATAATATTTCAAAGCTTGACTATGCTCTTATAACACACCCTCATTCTGACCATTACGGCGGTTTCAAGACCGTATTTGAAAGCGTTGAGCCTAAGAATGTTGTTATGACCGAAGCTATGAATACCACACGTACATGGGAAAAGCTCATTGATTATATGGACAGCAAGAAGTATAACGTAATATTTCCCAAAACAAACGACACGATTAATCTTGGAAGCAGTAAGCTGACAATGTACGTACCAAAGGTAACGGATTCTCTGAATAACTGTTCAATAGTAGTAAGAGCGGAATATAACGGAATGTCGGCACTGTTTGCCGGTGATGCCGAAAAAAGTGAAGAAAAAGATATTCTGAATGCAGGGTTTGATGTTTCGGCAAATGTTCTTAAAATGGGACATCACGGAAGCAGTACAAGTACAGGCAATAACTTTTTGGCTGCGGTAAATCCCGAAATAGCACTCATAAGCTGCGGTAAAAATAATGACTACGGTCACCCTCACAAGGAAACAGTCGCAAAGCTTAATAAAAACAATATACCCATGTTCCGCACAGATGTATACGGAAGTATAGTTGTAAATCTGAATAACAACACAATATCACTGACTACTGATAACGGACACTCTGAAAAAATAACAATCGGAGCAAATCAGAAAAATAACGTCAGCAATAGCAGCAGTAAATCAAGCAGTAAATCAAGCAGCAAGTCAAGCAGCAGCAAATCCTCATCAGGCAAGAAAACAGGAAAATATGTAGGAAATAAAAATACTCATGTTTTTCACAGTGCAGACTGTGCATCGGTAGGTAAAATGTCAGATTCAAACAAGGTTTATTTCAAAAGCTATGACGAAGCCATAGGTCAGGGATATACGCCTGCAAAGGACTGCAATCCATAATTATAATATCACAGCCATTTATAATGAAATTTGCGGAAGTGACTTAATATGAATCCGATAATAAAAATGCTGGGCAGATATAAAAAAGAGGCCATACTGGGGCCTCTTTTCAAACTGCTTGAAGCAGTTTTTGAACTGCTTGTTCCGCTTGTAGTTGCATCGCTGATAGACGGCGGAATTTTAAGAAAAGACAAATCCCATATTGTACAGATGTTCATATTTCTGATTTTGCTTGCAGTTATAGGTCTTATAAGCTCGGTTACTGCACAGTATTTTGCGGCAAAGGCTGCGGTAGGCGTAAGTACAAGGCTGAGGTCTGAGCTGTTCAGAAAAATTCAGAGCTTTTCCTTTTCTGAGATTGATAAAACAGGAGCGTCTACCCTCATTACAAGAATGACGGGTGACGTAAATCAGGTTCAGAACGGAATAAATATGTTTCTAAGACTTTTTCTGCGTTCTCCGTTTATCGTATTCGGTGCTATGATAATGGCTTTTACGGTAGACTTTCAGAGTGCATTGGTATTTGTCGGAGTAATTCCCGTATTGTTTGCGGTTGTATTTGCAATAATACTTGTCAGCATACCATTGTACAAAAAAGTTCAGGAAAAGCTTGATAAGGTTACGCTGAAAACCAGAGAAAATCTCACAGGAGTAAGGGTTATAAGAGCTTTCTGCCGTGAAGATAAGGAAATAAACGATTTCAGACAGATGAATCAGGAGCTTGCCGATTCCCAGAATTATGTAGGAAAAATATCGGCACTGATGAACCCTGTTACATATGTGATAATAAACACAGCGATAATAGTTCTTATATATGTGGGAGCAATACGTGTTGAGCAGGGAATTATTACTCAGGGAGCAGTAGTAGCCCTGTATAATTATATGTCCCAGATTTTGGTAGAGCTTATAAAGCTTGCTAATCTCATTATAACAATGACTAAATCCGTAGCCTGTGCAGGAAGAGTTACCGCTATACTGAAAACAGAATCCAGCCTTGAATCCATAAATGCAGACAGCGAATGCGGAAAAAAAGAAAGCGGAAATTATATCGAATTTTCAGATGTCGGACTTGTTTATAAGGGAGCAGGAGAAGAAAGTTTAAGCAATATAAGCTTTTCCGTAAAAAAAGGCGAAACCGTTGGAATTATAGGCGGAACAGGTTCGGGAAAAACCTCGCTTGTTCACCTGATACCCCATTTTTACGACTGCACAAGCGGCGGCATATATATAGACGGAATTAATGTAAAAGCTTATCCTGTGGAGGAACTCAGAAAAAAAATCGGCATAGTAATGCAGAAATCTGTCCTCTTTAAAGGAACTATAAGGGAAAATATTCTGTGGGGAAACGGAAATGCCTCCGAAAAGGAAATATCTGAAGCTATAGAGGCGGCTCAGGCTGCCGATGTTGTAAACAGCAAAAAAGACGGTCTTGACGAAATGATAGAGCAGAACGGAAGAAATCTTTCAGGCGGTCAAAGACAAAGGCTTACTATCGCAAGAGCGTTGGTAAGAAAACCCGAAATACTTATACTTGACGACAGCTCCTCGGCACTGGATTATGCCACCGATGCAAAGTTAAGACAGTCGATAAAAAAGCTCGACAGCAATATGACTGTCTTTATAGTTTCTCAGCGAACGTCTTCAATTATGTATGCCGATAAAATAATAGTTCTTGATGACGGAAAAATAGTCGGAACAGGAACTCACGAACAGCTTCTTGAAAGCTGTGAGGTTTACCGTGAAATACATCTCTCTCAAAACGAAAAGTAACATCATAATAATATCCATACTGATAAACCATAAAATTTTTGATTGAACTTTTTCAAAAGTTCACGGTTTCCAAAGGCAGAGCCTTTGGCGGGATTTTTAAGGGCAGAGCCCTTAAACAAGGAGGGATTTAATTTATGAAGCAAAAACAGACAATATCAAAGGTACTGACTTACATAAAGGATTATAAATTTTATCTGATAGGTTCTGTCGTTTTTGCCCTTATAACCGTAGCGTTTACCCTTTATATTCCCATACTTATAGGAAATGCCATTGACTGTATAATAAAAGCAGGAAATGTTGATTTTGACAGTATGTTCAGAATATTTACAAAAACGGCTGTTATGGCAGTTATTGCGGCACTGTCACAATGGATTATGAATCTGCTCAACAATAAAATGACATATTACGTTTCAAGGGATATAAGAAACAAAGCCATTGAAAAAATAGAAAGACTGCCCCTTAACTATCTCGATACACATTCAAGCGGAGATACTCTCAGCCGTGTTATAGCAGACGTTGACCAGTTTTCTGACGGTCTGCTTATGGGATTTACACAGCTTTTTACAGGTGTAGTTACCATTATCGGAACACTTGGATTTATGCTTTCGGTAAACTATATAATAACGGCAGTAGTAGTTGTTGTTACACCACTTTCGCTTTTTGTGGCAAGATTTATTTCGTCACGGACATACAACCTCTTTAAAAATCAGTCCAAAATACGTGGTGAGCAGACCGCATTTATCGAAGAAATGATAGAAAATCAGAAAGTAGTTCAGGCTTACAGCCATCAGGAGGAAAATCAAAAAAAATTTGACTGTATCAATGATGAATTGTCAAAAAGTTCGCTGAAAGCACTGTTTTTTTCCTCACTTACAAATCCCTGTACAAGATTTGTGAACAATTCGGTATATGCAGGAGTGGCACTCACGGGAGCTTTAATGGCGGTTACGGGAAATCTGACTGTAGGAGTTCTTACCTGTTTTCTGAGCTATGCCAATCAGTATACCAAACCCTTTAACGAAATATCGGGAGTAATTACAGAATTTCAGAATGCCATAGCCTGTGCCGACAGAGTTTTTGAGCTTATCGAAGAAGAACCCGAACAGCCCGATTCCGAAAATGCCGTCACACTTTCGGAGGTGTGCGGAGATGTGGAGCTTGACAACGTAGAGTTTTCATATACACCCGAAAGAGAGCTTATCAAAAATCTTAATCTCAAAGTAAAAAGAGGTCAGCGTATAGCCATAGTAGGGCCTACAGGCTGCGGAAAAACTACCCTTATAAACTTACTTATGCGTTTCTATGATACGGTAAGCGGTGATATAACGGTGGACGGCAATAATATCAGGGAAGTAACCCGAAAAAGTCTGCGTGAAAATTACGGAATGATACTTCAGGATACATGGCTTAAAACAGGTACGGTAAAAGAAAATATCACTTTCGGAAAACCCGATGCCACAGATGAAGAAATTATTGCAGCGGCTAAAAGCTCACACGCACACAGCTTTATCAAAAGACTTCCCGACGGCTACAATACAGTCATAGGTGAAGATGACGGCGGCTTATCTCAGGGACAAAAACAGCTTCTCTGCATTACAAGAATAATGCTTTCCTTGCCGCCTATGCTTATTCTGGACGAGGCGACTTCCTCAATAGATACACGAACCGAACTGAAAATCCAGAGAGCCTTTCAGAAAATGATGACAGGCAGAACAAGCTTTATAGTTGCTCACAGACTTTCAACGGTAAAAAATGCAGACGTTCTTCTTGTGATGAAAGACGGACATATCATAGAACAGGGTACTCACGAGGAGCTTCTTGCTCAGAAAGGCTTTTACAGCAATCTGTATAACAGCCAGTTTTCGCACTGAAAATTTGTTGCTGACAAATAAAGTTTTTTATGATAGAATAGATGTATCAGATTATTTCGGAGGTTACTGTTGTGACGGATAAAGAAAAAGCCGTATGTGCCGTTAATGCCCTGAAAAAAGAATATCCCGATGCAATATGCTCGCTGGTATATACAGACCCGCTTCAGCTTCTGATAGCAACAAGACTTGCGGCTCAGTGTACGGACGCAAGAGTGAATATTGTTACTCCAAGGCTTTTTGATACATACAAAAATGTATATGAATTTGCCGGAGCCGATGTTTCTGACGTTGAGGAAATTATAAAAAGCTGCGGACTTTACAAAACCAAAGCTAAGGATATAGTTTCTATGTGCCGTCAGATAAGGGATAATTTTAACGGAACTGTTCCCGATACCATTGAAAAACTCACAACACTTTCGGGCATAGGAAGAAAAACTGCCAATCTTATAGTAGGCGATATATTCCATAAGCCTGCCGTTGTTGTCGATACCCACTGCATAAGAATAACGGCAAAGCTCGGACTGCATAATTCCAAAGATGCCGTCAGAATAGAAAAAATACTCAGGGAACTGCTTCCCCCCGAAGAATCAAACGATTTCTGCCACAGGCTTGTTATACACGGAAGAGCAGTATGCACCGCAAGAAATCCAAAATGTGACAAGTGCTGTATGAAAAGCTTTTGCGGCTTTGCGGAAAAAAATATGTAATATATAAAAATTGAAAGGAGCTGCACAATGTCCTGTCCTAAGGAATTAATAAGAAATTTTAGTATAATAGCTCACATAGACCACGGAAAAAGTACGCTTGCAGACCGTATTCTGGAACAAACCGAATCAGTCGCTTTAAGAGATATGGAGGATCAGCTTCTTGATAATATGGAGCTTGAACGTGAAAGAGGAATAACCATAAAAGCTCATGCCGTAACTCTGCTTTACAAGGCTGATGACGGTAAAAATTATGTATTCAATCTCATTGATACCCCCGGTCACGTTGACTTTAACTATGAGGTTTCACGCTCACTTGCAGCGTGTGAGGGAGCTGTTCTTGTAGTTGACGCTTCTCAGGGAATAGAGGCTCAGACATTAGCCAACACCTATCTTGCAGTAGACAGCGGTCTTGAAATTATTCCCGTTGTCAACAAGATTGACCTACCCAGTGCAGAACCTGCACGTGTCAAGGCTGAGATTGAGGACGTTATAGGCATACCTGCCGAGGACGCTCCCGAAATATCCGCCAAAGCAGGCATTAACATACATGAGGTTATGGAAAGAATAGTATCCGATGTTCCTGCTCCAAGCGGAAATGACGAAACCCCCTTGCAGGCTCTTATATTCGATTCATACTATGACGCATACAAGGGCGTAATTATATATATCCGTGTAAAGGAAGGCAAGGTAAAAACAGGTGACGAAATAAAGCTTATGGCTACCAATGCTAAATTTACAGTCGTAGAACTCGGATATATGCGTGCAACCTCTCTCGAACCTGTAAATGAGCTTTGTGCAGGCGAGGTCGGATATATTGCCGCAGCAATAAAAAGCGTACAGGATGCAAAAGTTGGAGATACGGTAACTCTTTCAAAAAATCCCGCCGATGAACCTTTACCCGGTTACAGGGAAGTTCAGTCCATGGTATTCTGCGGAGTTTATCCTGCCGACGGTGCTAAGTATACCGATTTGAGGGACGCACTCGAAAAACTGAAACTCAATGACGCTTCTCTCTCATTTGAACCCGAAACATCTGTAGCACTCGGCTTTGGCTTCCGCTGCGGTTTTCTCGGACTTCTCCATATGGAAATTATTCAGGAAAGACTTGAAAGAGAGTATAACCTTGACCTTATAACAACCGCTCCCAGCGTTATTTTCAGAATAACCAAAACGGACGGCACTGTCGAAATGATAGACAACCCGACAAATTATCCCGACCCCGGTCTTATATCCAAAGCCGAAGAACCTATGACAAATGCTCATATATATGCTCCCTCCGAATATGTAGGAAATATTATGGAGCTTTGTCAGGACAGACGAGGCATATTCAAGGATATGACATATATCGACAGTGACAGAGTAGATATACACTATGAACTTCCGCTTGCCGAAATCATATATGACTTTTTCGATACCCTGAAATCAAGAACAAGGGGATATGCTTCTTTTGACTATGAACTTTCGGATTATGCGGAAAGTAAGCTGGTAAAACTTGATATTATGCTCAACGGAGAAATAGTGGACGCACTTTCATTTATTATCCACGCCGACAAAGCCTACAGCAGAGCAAGAAAAATGACGGAAAAGCTGAAAGAGAAAATTCCCAGACAGTTATTTGAAGTTCCTATACAGGCTTGTATAGGCGGCAAAATCATAGCCAGAGAAACTGTCAAGGCTATGCGTAAGGACGTACTCGCAAAGTGCTATGGCGGAGATATTACCCGTAAAAAGAAGCTTCTTGAAAAACAGAAAGAGGGTAAGAAAAGAATGCGTCAGCTTGGCAGCGTAGAAGTTCCGCAGGAGGCTTTTATGGCAGTACTCAAGCTGGATACAGAATAAACTCAGACGGAGATAAACCATAAAGTTTAGGTCAAGCCTTTTCAAAGGCTTGCGGTTTCCAAAGGCGGAGCCTTTGGTCAGGATTTTTAAGGGTGAAACCCTTAAACTCAATGTGTAAAATGCCCCAATGCCGTAAAATCGGCATTGGGGCTTAATGTTTTGACAACAAAAATTACTGCATATTCTTTTCGTAGCTTTCAATCATCTTTTTTACCATCTGACCGCCCACAGAACCTGCTTCTCTGGAGGTAAGATGTCCGTTATAGCCCTGTCTGAGGTCTACACCGACTTCGTTTGCACACTCCATCTTGAAGCGATCCATAGCTTCTCTTGATTCGGGTATATTTAACTGATTGTTGTTGTTTGATGATGACATAATAAAAAATCTCCTTTAGTTTATTCGGAACAGGCATATTTTCTGCTTGATTTCAGCCTGAGCCTTCTGCCAATAGCAGAAGAAGCTCCTGTCTGCCTGCTCTGTTTTTTAATTTCAGATAAAATTCATAGTTTAAACAACACCCAAATTTTATTGATGTTGTAATAATATTGTTTCTTTAAAGCGATTTATTATAATATGTAATATATTGATATTATTTTTGTATATACTGGAATTAAATAAGACGGACATTACCGCTGAAAAGCGATAACGTCCGTCTTTAATTTACGAAAATGCCGTGAAAACGGCATTTTCGATTTGAAATACTGAGTGTTTAAGGGTTTCACCCTTAAAAATCCTGACCAAAGGCTCCGCCTTTGGAAACCGCAAGCCTTTAAAAAGGCTTGACCTAAATTTTATGGCTTTCTCCGTCAGAGTGCTGCTATAGCGGCCTTTATCATAGCGATTTTCTCACGTTCCTTTGCCGCCTGCTGTTTAACCTTTTCTACAACATTTGCAGGAGCTTTTCCGATAAATCCCTGATTGTTAAGCTTACCCTCAGACTGAGCCAGCATTTTTTCGGTTTTTGCAAGCTCTCTGTTAAGACGTTTAAGCTCCTCTTCCTTATCTACAAGCTCACTCATAGGAATGTATATTTTGGCTTCCGATGTTACTACGGTAACAGCACCGTCTATATCATAGCTGTCGCCTATTTCTACCTCACTGGCAGATGCAAGCTTACAGATAAACTGTGAGCCTCTTCTGAAAATATCCTGAAGCTGAGTAGCTACATATACCTTTGCTTTTCTTGACGGAGGAACATTCATTTCGGAACGTCTTGTACGGATTGCTCTTATAGCATTCATAACAACTTCCATTTCCTCTCTTGCTTCGGGAAAGTCATAAGCCGTGTCAAACTCAGGGTATCTGCAATACATAACTGTATCGCCCTCATGCGGTAAGGTCTGCCATATTTCTTCGGTTATAAACGGCATAAAGGGGTGAAGAAGTCTTAAAGCTCTGTCGAGAACCCATACAAGAACCTGACGTGCATTCTGTGCAGATGTATCGTTATTCTGAAGTCTTGATTTTGCAAGCTCAATATACCAGTCGCAGTAGTAATCCCAGATGAAATCAAAAACTTTCTTAACGGCAGTTCCAAGCTCAAACTTATCAAGATTTTCGGTAACTTCCTTTGCTGTATTATTCAGTGTGCTGATAATCCACTTGTCCTCTGTTTCCAGTGTATCAGGCAGTTTATTTTCAACGTTATAGTCATCAATGTTCATATGAACAAAACGTGAAGCATTCCAGAGTTTATTTGCAAAGTTACTGCTTGCCTCAACTCTTGTATCATAGAAACGCATATCATTACCCGGAGCGTTTCCTGTTGCGAGTGTCAATCTTAAAGCGTCTGCACCGTATTTGTCTATAATTTCGAGAGGGTCTATTCCGTTTCCGAGGGATTTGCTCATTTTTCTTCCCTGACTGTCACGAACAAGACCGTGTATAAGAACGGTATCAAAGGGAGCTTTTCCTGTATGTTCTATTCCCGAAAACATCATTCTCATAACCCAGAAAGGTATAATATCATAGCCTGTTACGAGTGTATTTGTGGGATAGAAATAATTAAGCTCTTCCGTATTTTCAGGCCAGCCGAGTGTTGAAAAAGGCCATAATGCAGAACTGAACCAAGTATCAAGCGTATCAGGATCTTGTCGCATAGGTTTTCCGCATTTAGGGCATACTGCTTTATCCTCTTTTGTAACAACGAGTTCGCCGCAGTCATCGCAGTAGAAAGCAGGTATCTGATGTCCCCACCATAACTGACGTGATATACACCAGTCACGGATATTTTCAAGCCAGTGGAAATATGTTTTCTCAAAATGTGAGGGGACAAACTTTGTTTCACCGTTCTTTACAGCGTCTATAGCAGGCTGTGCAAGAGGCTTCATTTTTACGAACCACTGCTTTGATACTCTCGGCTCTACGGTAGTTCCGCAGCGGTAGCAAGTTCCAACGTTGTGGCTGTAGTCTTCGACTTTTATAAGAGCACCTTCGGCTTCCAAATCCTTTACGATAGCTTTTCTTGCTTCGTATCTGTCCATACCTGCATATTTCGGATAATCCTGTTGATAACGGGGAGGTTATGACGTAAGCCTACTTCAAAGTCGTTAGGGTCGTGTGCAGGGGTGATTTTTACAACACCTGTTCCGAAATCCATTTCAACGTATTCATCTGCTACTATGGGAATTTCACGGTGAACTATAGGTAATATGAGTGTTTTGCCTACCATATCCTTATAGCGTTCATCGTTGGGATTTACCGCTACAGCCGTATCACCGAGTAATGTTTCGGGTCGTGTTGTGGCAAGGTCTATATATCCGCTTCCGTCTGAAAGAGGGTATCTTAAGTGCCAGAAATGTCCTGCCTGATCTTCGTAATTAACCTCTGCGTCAGAAATAGACGTAAGACAGTGAGGACACCAGTTTATTATTCTTTCACCTCTGTATATCAGACCCTTATTATAAAGGTTTACAAAAACTTCTTTTACGGCTTTGTTGCAGCCAGCGTCCATAGTAAAGCGTTCACGCTGCCAGTCACAGCTGCTTCCCATTTTTTTAAGCTGGTCGCAAATTCTTCCGCCGTATTCCTTTTTCCAGAGCCACGCTCTTTCAAGAAATTTTTCTCTGCCTAAGTCTTCCTTTGTAAGCCCTTCTTTACGCATTGCTTCAACAATTTTTGCTTCTGTTGCTATAGATGCGTGGTCAGTTCCGGGAAGCCACAGGGTACAGTAACCCTGCATTCTTCTGTAGCGGATTAAAATATCCTGAAGTGTATTGTCAAGTGCGTGTCCCATATGAAGCTGTCCCGTAATGTTAGGTGGCGGCATAACTATCGTATACGGCTTTTTTTCTCTGTCTATCTCTGAATGAAAATAATTGTTTTCTATCCAGAAGCTGTATATTTTATCTTCAACTTCACGGGGGTTATATGATTTAGCAAGTTCCTTTGCCAATGGTAATCACTCCTTGTTCTCATTATGTTGTACGATGTTAATTATCCCATTCTTATGCTGTTTTGTCAATCTATTATTTTTATGTATTATACTTTCAAATCAGACAAAGACCTGCGGCTTCGCTCCTGCGGCGATTGCAGACGGTCAAAAGCAAAGCTTTTGACCAAATGAAAGCTTTGTAAAGCTTTCATTTCACGGCATTATTATGCCGTGGTCTGCAATCGCCGCATTGTATGTACATAGCTTTAAGCTTACGGCTTTTCTGTTCCTTTGATTTTTTCTATCAGCTTTGGAATTGCTGTTTCAAAATCTACTCCGTACCAGTGGTATTCATTGTTTTTCAAGGTTGCCTTTATGCAGTCTACCGTAAAATCAACGGCAAGTTTAAGGGCATTTTCTCTTGTTATATCAAGCATAAGTGCCCCTGTAAATGCAGATGCGAATACATCTCCTGTTCCGTAAAAGCTGTTCGGAAGCTTTTCGGAGTAGTATTCAAAAAAGCTTTTCGTTTGGGCATCATATGACATTACTCCGAGCTTGTCATCTTCAAAGCTTACACCTGTCAGAACGCAGTATTTGCAGCCTTGCATACTCAGGTCAACAAGAATTTTCCTGATAAAATTTCTGTCATATTTTTCCCCTATATACGGAATATCCAGCATATAACAGGCTTCCGTAATATTTGGAACTATTATATCCGCCTTAGAGCAAAGCTCCGTCATTTTGGCGGCAAAATTTCTGTCAAAGCCCTTGTAAAGCTCACCGTAATCAGCCATAGCAGGATCGGCTATAATTATATTTTTGTCGGTTTTAAATTCTTCAAAAATTTTTTCCACAACGTCTATCTGTTCGTATGAGCCGATGTATCCTGTATATATTGCGTCGAAATCAATATTCTGTTTTTTCAGCATATGTGTTATGCGTTCAATTTCAGATGTCAGGTCATAAAAGGTAAAGTCAGAAAAGGCTGTGTGACAGGAAAGTACGGCTGTAGGTATTACACACGCTTCTGCTCCCATTGCAGATATTACGGGCAACGCTACAGTAAGCGAGCATTTACCCACGCAGGAAATATCCTGAACAGAAAGTATTCGTTTCATTATTTTTCTCCTTGTCTGATACTAAGCTGAGCCGTTTTTTGATTTACGCTCACGCTCAGGCGGCGATTGCAGATTGCTTGTGAACAGGTTCACAAGCAAAAGAAGTGCATTATGCACTTCTTTAAACAAAATACAAGTATTTTGTTATCTGCAATCGCCTATGCTGACGAAAGCCTGCAAAAAATTTATTCTATGTCAAAAAAAGCTTTTATTACCTTTAAAATTTCATCGGAAGCAACGTATTTGAACTTTTCAAAGTCCATATAATCGTTTGTATCAATATTATCTGAAATAGCTCTTAATATGACAAAAGGAACATCGTTTCTGTAGCAGACCTGACCTATTGCAGCACCTTCCATTTCGCAGCAGAGAGCATTGAAATATTCACCTATTTCAAGTCTTGCGGTTTTTCCTGAGATGAACTGGTCGCCTGATGCAACAGTACCTCTGTATACTTTTACATCTTTCAGTGACAGGCAATCTTCCTCCAGTCTGTCAGCAAGAGCCTTGTCAGACCGTAATTCGGTGATTATGGATTCATCGCTGAACTGTATTGCACCTCTGGGATATTCTATGAGATTTTTCTGACCTTCGTCAAGAATGCTCATTGAATCGTGATGTACAACCTTGTCTGAAATTACAATGTCGCATATATGAAGCTTTTTATCCAAAGCACCTGCGACACCTGTGTTTATTATCTTATCAGGGTTATACATTAAAATCATAGTCTGCGTACACATAGCTGCATTGACTTTTCCTATGCCACACTGAGCAAGTACGCATTCGTTTCCGTTTATATCTCCCTTATAGAATGTCATTTTGCTTATAACCTGTTCTTCCACGTTGCTCATAAGACTTTTTATACCTGTAATTTCAACGTCCAAAGCTCCTATAATTCCTATCATATTCAGATACACTCCTTTATTTTTATGCGTTGCCCGTAATATACATAATAATGGCTAAAGCGGCAAGAGGTGCTGTTTCGGCCCTCAGTACACGTTTTCCGAGAGTAGCGGCAGTTCCGCCTTTACTTATGATTTTATCTGTTTCACTTTTTTCAAAACCGCCCTCCGAGCCTATGAATATATTTATTCTGTCAAATTGTCGGTTTATGATATTTCCTGCACGTTCTCCGCCGCATTCATAGAAGATTATATTGCAGTCATTTTCATTCAGACTGGCTGCGGCTTCGCTGAACGTGGTAACAGGCATAACTTTCGGAATAATTCCCCTTCGTGACTGCTGTGCAGCCTGAAGTGCAATCTTATTCCAACGCTGAACCTTTTTGGCTGCTGATTTTTCGTCAGGTCTTGATATGCACCTTGCCGAAACAAACGGAACTATTGAGCTTACTCCAAGTTCCACAGCTTTCTGAATGATAAAATCCATTTTATCACCCTTTGGCAAAGCCTGATACAGAGTTATATAGACATCAGGTTCGTTTTCACAGCGGAATTTTTTTTCAGCTTTTACCTCTACGCCGTCACCTGAAATATTTTCTATAACGCAGGAGTACTGCATACCCTCACTGTCAACGAGAGTCAAAGCCTCACCGATTTTCATTCGCAGGGATTTTTCTATGTGTACGGCATTTTCACCCGTAATAAGATGATACTGTCCCTCAAAGGGTTCCGTAAAAAACCAAGCCAAACGCTGTCACCTCAATTAATGTTTTGTATCCTGTTTACATCTGTTTTATGGCATTACAATTTGCCATACGCTAAGAATATCATTTTGGGCGGATAAAATCAAGATTTAATGACATATTTTTCATAAGCTGTCATTTATGAGAGTAAAAAATAATTGACAGTTTTATGCTTTGGTTGTAAAATTTAAGACGTGACAAATGAAAAATTTTCTGTTTTTATGTATACGTTTACCCGAAAATTACAGAACATATTTATTTTTTAAAGAGAGGTGAAGAAAATGGACGCAGGAAGTAGTAATAGTACGGCTCCCGAACCCTTATCAGGCTCAGCAATTAATAATATGCTTTCTGCGTTTATTTGCTCAGACCTGAATTATTGATGGTTTTTGCCGTATTTACTATACTTCTAATGCTTTTCCGTTTGAAATCGGAAAAAATTTCTCAAATACATAAGATTAGGAGGAAAAGTAATTTATGGATAATACTTTTACAGCTCCGATGGTACAGACTGTAGATCTTCTGTTGGAGCAGAAAAAATATGTAACTATAAGAGATGTGTTTTTAACAATGCAGGCTGCGGATATTGCAGCATTGTTTGACGCTCTTGATGACAGTAAGCTTCCGCTGCTTTTTCGTCTGCTGCCTAAGGAGCTTGCGGCTGAAACATTTGTTGAAATGGATGAAGAAACTCAGGAGCTTCTGATACACGGATTCAGTGATACCGAACTGAAAGAGGTCGTTGACGAACTGTATGTTGACGATATGGTTGACATTGTGGAGGAAATGCCTGCCAACGTCGTAAAAAGGATATTACGTTCGGCAGACAGCGAAACAAGAAAAGCTATCAATGAGATACTGAAATATCCCGATGACAGTGCGGGAAGTATTATGACTACCGAGTATGTCACACTAAGACCCAATATGACGGTAGAGGACGCTATAAAACGTATACGCCGTACAGGTCTGGATAAGGAAACAATATATACAAGCTATGTAATAAGCGATAACAGAAAGCTTGTCGGCTTGCTTTCGATGAAAACACTGCTCCTCAGCGATGACGATGATGTTGTAGAGGATATTATGGAAACCAATGTAATATCCGTAAAAACTCTTGATGACCAGGAAGAGGTTGCAAACTGTTTTAAAAAGTATGATTTTCTTGCAATGCCTGTAGTTGACAATGAGTACCGTCTTGTAGGCATAGTAACCGTAGATGACGCTATAGACGTTATGGAGGACGAGGTTACGGAGGATATGGAAATGATGGCGGCTATAACGCCTACAGATAAGCCGTATCTTAAAACAGGAGTATTTGAAACGTGGTATAAGCGTATACCGTGGCTTCTGCTCCTTATGATTTCTGCAACGTTTACAGGAATGATTATAACAGGCTTTGAAGAAGCACTGGCTTCACAGGTTATTCTCACGGCATTTATACCTATGCTTATGGATACGGGAGGAAATTCGGGAAGTCAGGCATCTGTTACGGTTATAAGAGGAATTTCGCTTGACGAAATTCAGTTCAAGGATATATTCAGGGTTATATGGAAAGAAGCAAGGGTTGCTTTTTTATGCGGAGCTACTCTTGCACTTGCAAATTTTGTAAAGCTTATGGTGTTTGACCGTGTAAGTATGGAAATTGCTATGGTTGTCTGTATGACGCTTGTTATAACGGTATTGTGTGCAAAGATTATAGGCTGTGTACTGCCTATGCTTGCCAAGAAAATAGGTTTCGACCCTGCTGTTATGGCAAGTCCGTTTATTACTACGGCGGTCGATGCGATTTCGCTTATGGTTTACTTCAACATAGCTTCGGTATTGCTGGGATTGTAAAGCTTGGGTTCAGAGCATAGGGTGGGCGATTGCAGACCCCTGCGAACAAGTTCGCAGGGAAATTCAAAGAAATATCTTTGAATTTGGCAAAAGCATAGCTTTTGCCGTCTGCAATCGCCTGTTTCAGCTAAGGCGAAGGTTTGTAATAATATAGAAATTTTTAAAATATAGTGTGAAAGGAAGATTTATATGAAAATTCTGACCTGTGAGCAGACAAGAATTATAGAAAAAAATCAGACAGAAAGAGGTTCTTCATACTTTCAGCTTATGAACAATGCGGGCGTTCAGGTCGGAAAGGCACTGATTTCGCAGCTTGGAGCGGAAAAGGGGAGTAAGGTGGCAGTATTGTGCGGAAAGGGCAATAACGGAGGCGACGGATTTATTGCGGCACAATATCTTAAATCCCGTGGAACGGAAGTCTATGCACTTCTGGTTGACGGAGAGCCGAGAACAGAGGACAGTATAAGGGCTATGGAGCAGGCACTGAGCGAGGGTGTCCGTGTTATGCGTATATGGGAACACGAGCAGAGGGTAAGGGATATAATATCCACGGCAGACTATGTTATTGATGCAGTTTACGGAATAGGCTTCAAAGGAGCATTGAATAAGCGTATAAAACCTGTGGCAGACCTTGTAAACAGTACGCACAGCAAGGTTCTGAGCGTGGATTTGCCCAGCGGAGTTAATTGTGATGACGGTTCGGTGGAAAATACAGCATTCAGGGCAGATGTTACGGTATCTTTTTCAACGCTGAAACCGTGTCATGTACTTTATCCTGCTATGGATTATTGCGGAAGAACATCGGTTGCACAGGTAGGCATAAACAGGGGAGTAATCTATGACAGCGAATGTCTGACCGAAACAATATCAGGAAAAAAAATAAGCCTTCTTATGCCTAAGAAAAGCGTATCTGCAAATAAAGGAAGTGTGGGAACACTAAGCGTTGTATGCGGAAGCTATGGAATGTCAGGAGCAGCTCAGATGTGCATACAGGGAGCTTTGAGGAGCGGTACGGGTCTGGTTAAAGGTGTAGTTCCGAACAGTATTTATCCTGTTTTAGCAGGAAATATTCCGCAGGCGGTATTTCTGCCCTGCGAAAAGCCCGATAACGAAACTATAGAACAGGGTATGCAGAAATCCGGTGCGGTGGTTATAGGCTGCGGAATGGGAAATACAACTCAGACGAGAGATGCAGTTGAATTTATAATAAAGAGCAGTAATATTCCGATAGTAATTGATGCAGACGGAATAAATGCAATATCAGGCGAACCGGAAATCTTAACTGAAGCTAATGCTCCCGTTATACTGACTCCTCACCCCGGAGAAATGGCAAGACTTCTTAATACATCGGTAAACATAATTCAGAATAACAGGCTGACGGCTGCGGTTGAGTTTTCCAAAAAGTATAAAGTTATAACAGTACTTAAAGGAGCATATACTGTTGTGGCACACCCCAACGGAAAATCACTGGTAAACCCCACCGGAAACAACGGAATGGCAAAAGCAGGAAGCGGAGATGTACTTGCAGGTATTATAGGAAGCTTTTTATCTATGGGAATGGAGCCGTTTAATGCGGCACTCAGCGGAGTATACTGTCACGGCTATGCAGGAGATCTGGCAGAAAAGCAGTTCGGAAATATAAGTATGCTTGCAACAGATATAATTGATATGCTTCCCGATGCACTGAGAACGATATACAAAAATTGATACAAAATTGATGTAGTGCGATGGAGAATAAAATAAATTGTTTAAGTAAGCTCGTAAGTTCAAACGTACAAAATTTATTTTACACTCGCACACTCCCCGTATATGTGTATTATTTACTATAAATGAGCAAATTTGAAAATTGCTTGTCATTCCGAACGCAGTGAGGAATCTTTTTTAAGACCCTTCACTGCGTTCAGGGTGACAAACAGCGTATATTTATTGTGCATAATCACGAAAAACAAGAAATTTACTCATTTATAGTTATTTATTGTTTTCCGCATTCAGCAGTGCAAATTTTTCCCTCATTGTGGGGTTGTTTTTCGTAAGCTTTTTAATAGACAAATCCTGAGCCTTATCATTTGCCAGGCGAAGATTATTTTCAGAAGAGGTCAGTGCTTCTTTCACTTCTTCAAGCTTCTTGATTGTATCATCAATTTTTTTTATTGCTGTTTTGAATTTGTCGCTTGCAAGGCGATAGTTTCTTCCGAATTTTTCTTTGAAATCATTCATGTCCTGCTCAAAATTCTGAATGTCTATACTTTGACTTTTTGCTATTTCAAGTTCTTTTTTGTATTGCAGAGAATTTCTTGAAGCATTTGTTAGAAGCGTTATTATGGGAATGAAAAACTGGGGTCTTATAACATACATTTTGGGATACTGATATGATACGTCAACAATTCCGCTGTTATAAAGTTCATTGTCAGCTTCCAGCATAGAAACAAGCACGGCATATTCACATTTTTTGTTATTTCTGTCTTTATCCAGTTTTTTAAAGAAAGATTCATTTTTTTGTTTTGTTTTTGTTTCATCAGACTCATTTTTCATTTCAAACATTATTGATATAAATTCTGTTCCGTCATCATCATAGTCACGAAAAATATAATCGCCCTTTGTTCCTGGCTTTGTATCGTTATCTTTTTCAAAACGAGCATTGCGAAATGCCGTCATACGAATTTTATTGAATTCTATTTCACAATGTTGTTCGAGTGATTCACCTACCATTTTAGTGGAAAGCCGTTTTTTGTAATCTCTCAGTTCCTGAATTTCATTGTCTTTCTTTTCTAAGTCGTTTTTGTGTTTGTTGTTAATTTCAGAAATTTCCAGTTTCTTTTCGGTATTGAAATCGTCAAGTTTATGTTTAAGTTCTTGAATTTCTTTTTCTTTTTTCACTGTAATTTCAGAAATTTCCAACTTTTTTTCATTGTCAAAATTTTTTAATTCGTTTTTTAAATTGTTAATTTTGTCATCTTTTTCTTTTTCAATTTTAGCGATTTCAAGTTTCTTCTCATTATCTAAGTTTTGTAATTGAGATTTTAATTCGTTAATTTCGCTATTTTTAGCATTTTCTGTTTCTATGAGTTTCTTGTCAAATTCATCTTCTTTGATTTTAATTTCCGTTTCAATCTGTTTTTTTAATTCTTTTTTAAATTCTTTATTGTGTATTTGCTTTACAATATCATTATAACTTGCTTCATCAATAGTAAATATTTCTCCGCACTTAGGACATTTAATGGTATTCATAGGTTTGCCTCCAATTTTATAAAGTATATATAATTTTATCACTATAATATAAATTTAACAAGTTTTATTTGACAAAAATTTGGAAAAATGTTTGTATTTAATGCAATTTCGATAATATTTAAAAAGCCGAATGCCATTAATAGCATTCGGCTTAAAAGCATTACGAGTTAAAGGGTTTCACCCTTAAAAATCCTGACGAGGGCTCTGCCCTCGACCCGCAAGCCTTTGAAAAGGCTTGACCTAAACTTTATGTTTTATGTTTATGAAATTGTGATGTAAAAAAGGTTGCTTCAGTTTTAAGCAACCTTTGTATTTTTCATTTATTTTGCAAATTCGATAGCACGGCTTTCCCTTATCATATTAACCTTAATCTGACCGGGATATTCAAGGTCGGCTTCGATTTTCTCGCATATTTCTCTTGCGAGAAGAACCATTCTGTCATCATCAATGACTTCGGGTTTAACCATAATTCTTATCTCACGACCTGCCTGTATAGCATAGGAAGCATCTACACCCTCAAAGGACATAGCAACCTCTTCAAGTTTTTGCAGACGTTTGATATAGTTTTCAAGATTTTCACGTCTTGCACCGGGTCTTGCCGCAGATATTGCATCGGCAGCCTGAACTATGCAGGCTACAACGGTTTTGGCTTCTATATCTCCGTGGTGAGCGGCAATAGCGTGTATAACGGCTTCGCTTTCCTTATATTTTTTAGCGATTTCAACACCGAGTTCAATATGTGAACCCTCAACCTCATGGTCTATAGCTTTTCCTATGTCGTGCAGAAGACCCGCACGTTTTGCAACAGTGGGATTAAGTCCAAGCTCCTGAGCTATCATACCCGACAGATGGCAGACCTCTATGGAATGCTTGAGAACATTCTGACCGTAGCTTGTTCTGTAACGCAGACGACCGAGAAGCTTTATTATATCCGCATTCAGACCGTTCACACCTGTTTCAATGACGGTGCGTTCGCCCTCCTGCTTTATTGTGTTTTCAACCTCACGTCTGGCTTTTTCCACCATTTCCTCAATCTTTGAGGGGTGTATACGTCCATCGGCAACAAGCTTTTCCAAAGCTATTCTTGCAATTTCACGTCTTACAGGCTCAAAGCACGAAATAGTGATTGCTTCGGGTGTATCGTCTATAATGAGGTCAACGCCCGTAATGGTTTCGATAGAGCGGATATTTCTTCCCTCTCTGCCTATGATGCGACCCTTCATTTCATCGTTGGGAAGCTGAACTACGGAAACAGTTGCTTCTGCCACATAGTCCGACGCACAACGCTGAATAGCCATTGAGATTATATTTCTGGCTTTTTTATCGCACTCGTCCTTGACACGCTGTTCATATTCCATAATTTTGACAGCTTTTTCGTGGTTTAGCTTCTGGTCAAGCTTATGGAGAAGCTCATTTTTAGCCTGCTCCTTTGAATAGCCCGATATGCTTTCAAGAACCTCGAGATGACTGTTTTTAATGCGTTCAGCCTCGGCATATTCGTTTTCGACAGCCTTCTGTTTTTTTGCAAGTTTATCTTCTTTCTTTTCAAGATTTTCGATTTTCTTGTCAAGTGTTTCTTCTTTGGATTGTATACGTCGTTCCTGTCGCTGGATTTCACGTCTGCGTTCATTAAGTTCCTTTTCGGAAGCCTCTCTCTGACGGTGAATTTCGTCCTTAGCCTCTAAAACGGCTTCTTTTTTCTGAGCTTCGGCTTCCTTGTAGGCATCGTTTACGATACGCTGAGCTTCGGCTTCTGCCGAGCCTATTTCCGCTTCAGCGACTTTTTTGCGGTGGTTTATACCCATAAAAAATGCTGCCACACCTGATACAGCACCTACTGCTATTATCAGAACGATAGCCAAAATAAAATCCATAATTAAAGCACCTCCTTATTTGGTATTAAAGAATTAAAGTACAAGTGTAAGCATTAAACCGGCGGTGCCCGTTATTAAGGTGATATTCAATTTTTATATTAAAAGGTTCAGAAAATACAGCCTGAACGTTGTTTTTCAGGCTCTAAACGATATTAAAAAAATATAATTAATAAGGTTTAATAAATGAAGAATACTTTATTAAATTAATTAAGTAAGTAACTTTTCCGCAGAAATACCCTGTTTTAATCGGCGGAAAACAAAGCTTTTAAAAATAATTAAAGAATAGGTAACGTAATAACGAAGCAGTTACAGTTTAAAGCTGTTGAAGCATAAAATTATACGAACTGACATTTCGTAAATTATACTCACGTCTTGTATATTGCTGAAAATGTTGTCTTAAAGCAACACAATAAGCATAACATTTTTATTTATAATTGTCAACCTTGACTATAAAAAAGATTGTTGTTTATAGCTCAAAGTCGGCAAAGATTTTATGCAATTTATATATATAGCTCAAATGATTTGTGTACAATTTGATATATCTCTGTTTAAAAATGATTATTTTACAAAAAATTTACAGTTTTTCATCTTAAATTTTTGTAAGATACTTGAAGAAACCAAATAAATGTAATATAATTATTACACCTTAATTTTTAGGAGGAATTTTTTATGTCAGTAAAAGTTGCAATCAACGGCTTTGGCCGTATCGGTCGTCTTGCTTTCAGACAGATGTTTGATGCAGAGGGCTATGAAGTAGTAGCTATCAACGATTTGACAGATCCCAAAATGCTTGCTAACCTTTTGAAGTATGATACAGCACAGGGCGGATACTGCGGTACAATCGGACAGGGACTTCACACTGTAGAAGCAGGCGAAGGCTCAATCATTGTTGACGGTAAGGAAATCACAATTTATGCTAAGCCCAACGCTGCTGAGCTTCCCTGGGGCGAGCTTGGTGTAGACGTTGTACTGGAGTGTACAGGCTTCTATACCTCAAAGGCTAAGAGCCAGGCTCACATTGATGCAGGTGCTAAGAAGGTTGTTATTTCTGCTCCCGCAGGCAACGACCTCAAGACAATCGTATTCAGCGTAAACGAGAACACACTCACGGCTGACGATACAATCATTTCTGCTGCTTCATGTACAACAAACTGCCTTGCTCCTATGGCTGATACTCTTAACAAGTATGCAGAAATCCAGAGCGGTATTATGTCAACAATTCACGCTTACACAGGCGACCAGATGATCCTTGACGGCCCTCACAGAAAGGGTGACCTCAGAAGAGCAAGAGCTGGTGCTGCTAATATCGTACCTAACTCAACAGGTGCTGCAAAGGCTATCGGTCTTGTTATTCCCGAGCTTAACGGAAAGCTTATCGGTTCTGCACAGAGAGTTCCCGTTCCCACAGGTTCAACAACTATCCTTACGGCTGTTGTTAAGGGTGATGATGTTACAGTTGACGGAATCAACGCTGCTATGAAGGCTGCTGCTTCTGATTCATTCGGTTACAACGAAGACCCCATCGTTTCTTCTGACGTTATCGGTATGAGATACGGTTCATTGTTTGACGCTACTCAGACAATGGTATCAAAGATTGCTGACGGTCTGTATGAGGTTCAGGTTGTTTCATGGTATGACAACGAGAACAGCTACACAAGCCAGATGGTAAGAACAATCAAGTACTTCGCTGAGCTGTAATCAATTGTTTTTCAAATCAGAGTTTACTGCCGCCACTGCCACGGGCTTTGGCGGCTTTTTGATTAAGGATAACTGCAATAATTAGTCCGCAGATATTCATATATATTGATGAAAACTCTTTATAAAGCCTGAAATATACAGTGAAAACGCATTTTTGTATAAGCTTTATTGCAAATTCTTAAATAATTTATTAATTCGATATGCCGTACTCTTGACAAACATATAAATGAATGTCATAATATTTACGTCAGAGTTTTTTGTGGCATATTTGACCATAAATACTTAAAAGGAGGATAATTACAATGGAAACATACGGATTGGAAAAGTTAGGTATAATAAATCCTACAGCGGTTTACCGCAACCTCACACCCGCTCAGCTTACGGAAAAGGCTTTGTTCCGTGGCGAGGGTACATTGAGCAACACCGGTGCTCTTGTTGTAAAGACAGGAAAATATACAGGCCGTTCGGCAAATGACAAGTTTATTGTTGATTCCGAGGGCGTTCATGATGAGATAGCATGGGGAAAGGTAAATAAGCCTATTTCTCAGGAGCTTTTTGATGCTCTCTATGAAAAGGTTATAGCTTATCTTCAGAACCGTGAAATATTCATATTCGACGGTTTTGCAGGTGCTGACCCCAAATATACTAAATCTTTCAGAGTTGTAAATGAGCTTGCTTCTCAGAACCTCTTCATTCATCAGCTTCTCCGCCGCCCCACAGCACAGGAGCTTGCTGACTTCAAGGAAGATTATACAGTTATTGCTGCTCCGGGCTTCAAGTGCATTCCCGAACGTGACAAGACAAACAGTGAGGCTGCTATCGTTATAGATTACGAAAAGCACATAGTTCTTATCTGCGGAAGCCAGTATGCAGGCGAAATCAAGAAGTCCGTATTCTCGGTAATGAACTACATTCTGCCCAAGAACGGCGTTCTTCCTATGCACTGTTCGGCTAACATAGGCGATGAGGGCGATGCTGCCGTATTCTTCGGACTTTCAGGTACAGGAAAGACAACTCTGTCAGCAGACCCTAACCGTAAGCTTATCGGTGATGACGAGCATGGCTGGGCTGATGACTCCGTATTCAACTTTGAGGGCGGCTGCTATGCTAAATGTATCAACCTTTCTGCCGAAAATGAGCCTGACATCTATAATGCTATCAGATTTGGTGCTTTGGTAGAAAACGTTGTTATGGATCCCGATACAAGAGAATTTGACTTTGATGATGATTCTCTTGCAGTAAACAGCCGTGTAGGCTATCCCGTAGAATATATTTCAAATGCAGAGCTTTCAGGTATGTCAACAAGCGTTCCCAAGACAGTTATTTTCCTTACTGCCGATGCTTACGGCGTACTGCCTCCCATCTCAAAGCTTGACAAGAATCAGGCTATGTACTACTTTGTTTCAGGCTTTACATCAAAGCTTGCAGGTACTGAAATCGGCGTAAAAGAGCCTGTTCCTACATTCTCAACCTGTTTTGGTGAGCCTTTCCTTCCTCTTGACCCCTCTGTATACGCAAGTATGCTTGCTGAGAAGGTTGAAAAGGCAGGTGCTTCGGTTTACCTCGTAAACACAGGCTGGAACGGTACAGGAAAGAGAATGAAGCTTTCATATACCCGTGCTATGGTTACAGCAGCTCTCAACGGCGAACTTCTCAAGAGTGAATTTGTAAGTGACCCTTATTTCGGAGTTTCTGTTCCTACAACCTGTCCCGGTGTTCCCGATGAGCTTATGATTCCTGCAAACACATGGGAGAATAAGGACGAATACGAAGCTAAGGCTAAGCAGCTTGCAGCATCTTTTGTTGAGAACTTCAAGAAGTATACACATATGTCAGAGGAAGTTGTTAACGCAGGTCCTAAGGCATAATTGTTCTGATTTAATTGAATTTTTGAGAAGCCTCTGCAAGAGCAAGTCTTTTGCAGAGGCTCTTTGTTTTTGGTATAGTTCTGACTTAAACGCCATAAAGTTCAGGTCAAGCCTTTTTAAAGAATTGCCGGTTGAGGGCAGAGCCCTTGTCAGAATTTTTAAGGGTAGAACCCTTAAACTCTCAATACTTCAAATCGAAAATGCCGTTTAAACGGTATTTTGTAAAAGCAATTTCTCTTTAATTTGTTCTATATTGTATTAATCGTACTAATACAATTACTATAAAATAGCTATATCTACCAAACTTATAACAACTTTATAAATACTCGTTGACTTTAAACCTTGTATGATATATACTTAAATTGTATTAATTGAACTAATACAATTAATTTAAAGGTGTAGTTCAGAAAGGAGTTGGAGTTTTGTTTTCTATTGATTACCAAAGCAGAGAGCCTATCTATGAACAGCTTTATAATAATGTGATAAAGCTTCTGTCGCTTGGTGTGCTTGAAGCCGGTCAACAATTGCCGCCTGTACGACAACTTGCTGCTCAGCTTGGAGTTAATCCCAATGACAAATCCGTCATTTTCCCCTTGAAAATGACGGAATTATATATTCCGTGGTCGGTAAAGGCTCATTTATCACTTCCGATACTAATGTAGCAGACGGGCAAAAAAGGGAAGCTCTGAAGGTTTTGAGGGAGAAAATAAGGGCGGCACTGGAAATTGGTATCCCGAAAGAGGATATTATTAATCTGATTGACGAAATCTATAACAAGGAGTGAGTTGTATATGATACAGATTGATAATGTATCAAAAAACTTTGGTGAGCTTCAGGCACTGAACAGGCTTTCACTATCTATAAGCAAAGGTACTGTATTCGGTTTGGTAGGCTCTAACGGAAGCGGAAAAAGTACGCTTCTGAGAATACTTTCGGGAGTGTACGAGCCCGACGGAGGAAAAATAACAATAGACGGAGAGGATATTCACGATAATGATAAAATAAGAAGCCTGTGCTGTTTCGTATCGGACTTTCCGTATTTTTCAAACAATGCAACGCTTTATAATATGTCCGTTCTTTACAGGTCTATATACAACAACTGGAGTGAGGAAAAATACAACAAGCTTTGCGGAATTTTTCCCATAGACGCAAAACAGAAAATTATCAGAATGTCAAAGGGTATGCAAAGACAGGTCGCTTTGATACTTGCCTTGTCGAGCTGTCCTGAATACCTTTTTCTTGATGAAATATTTGACGGGCTTGACCCGGTCATAAGACAGCTTGTCAAAAAGCTTATCATAAACGATATAACCGATAATAATATGGCTGTGATAATTGCCTCCCATAACCTGCGTGAGCTTGAGGATATTTGTGACCACATAGGCTTTCTTCATAAGGGCGGTATACTCCTCGAAAAGGAAATTGACGACTTAAAGCTCAATCTTCACAGAATTCAGGCAGCATATGACCAACAGCTTCCGCAGGATGCTTTCTCAAAACTGGACATCGTGAGCATAAAAAATAACGGCAAGCTGTATGAGATTGTTGCCCGTGGAGATATTGAAGCTATTACAAATTATATTAACAGTCTGAACCCTATATTCTTTGAGGCTCTCCCTCTTACCCTTGAAGAAATATTTATAAGCGAAATGGAGGTGGCAGGATATGACATCAACAATATCCTCGAACACGAAAAATAAAAACAGCTTCTTTGCACTGTTTAAATGGACTTTGCGTGAGTCTATACCCGTTACTGTAATATATTCTGCATTGTTATTTCTGGCTTTGCCTGTGCTTATATTATGTCTTGCGTCATCAGCAGATTATATGCTTTCCGCAACATATCACGTAATGACATTTCCTGTTTCATTTTCGGTATCTGTTTTTACGATATTCTTAGGTGCAAAAATATTTGCAGGATTTCACGATAAAAGAAGTGTGGATCTGTATTCCTCACTTCCGGTAAAGAAAATGACCTTGTTTCTGGCAAGATACACGGCAGGCTTGCTTATACTGGTTATTCCGCTGATAGTTATGAGTGCCTTGGGAGGACTTGTACCAAGCTTAGTCCATAACAGCGGCGAATATTTTGACGGCTATTTTTTCAATATTATGGGTAAATGTCTGGTTATGCTTTTTGCTGTTATTGCAGGATATACGATGTTTGCACTTCTCGCAATGCTTTGCGGAACAGTATCGGGTACAGTAATATCATATATAGCAATAAATGTACTATTTCCGATAATGATAGCTCTTGCTTTAAGAGCCTTTGAGGATATAGTTCCGGGTTTCAGCTGTCTGGGCAGATACGGTTTATTTAATTTACCTGTAAGAGTATTTATGCTGCTTTCTCCTATGGCGGGTACTTATATAGGCTCAATGATATACGCATTTTCCCCTGAAGGTTACGTTGGCAGTGAGTTCTTTGGTATATCATCAGCCGAATTTATAATATTCTGGTTAATTTTTACAGCTATAGCACTTACAGTTGCCTGCATTATTTCTAAAAAACGCAAAAATGAAAATGTTCAGAACTCATTTATATACAAGGCTCCGAAAATAGTTATTGTTATGCTCGCATCTGTAACCGCAGGTACTATGATGGCATACTTTTTCAGTATAACCTTTATGAAAAGTATAGTTAACGGCTTAAGCCCTACATTTGTCATTCTTTCTGGCGGATTGATAGGAGCAGCTATAGCTTTCTTAATTGCGACTTTGGTTTATAACCGTGGAGTAAAAGGCTTTTTAAAAGAAATACCCGTACTCGGAGTTTCCTATATTATATTTGTCATCGGTTATTTTTCCATGTCAACAGGCTTCTTTGGTGCAGACAGATATATTCCCGATGTTGAAGATATAGAATCGGTTATGTTATCTACTTCCTACAATGATACATCTCTGGACACTCAGATTGCGAGTCAGTCAGGGGATTATTCTATACAATCACAGTACCAGGAAAATTATTACTACGATAAAAATGACGGGCTTCAGCTTATGGACTACGAAATTAAAGACAGAAGCGTTATAGAAAATGTAACCAGAATGCAGAAGTGTATTATTGATACATACGATAAAAAATTTGATAATATGTACTACATAGCACAGGCTTATTATGATTATGAAACGCTGAACGGCGGCAATGAAGAATATTCCTCAAAAATCAGAAACATAGTGGAAATACGGTATAAGCTGAAAAATAATAAAACTGTACGCAGACAGTATCTGGCGGTATGCTGTGATGAGGAAAAGGTTAACCGCTATATTAATGATATTTTCTCCTCAGACGCTTATAAGAAACAGTATTTTCCTTTTCTTTATGAAGGTATGAGGGAACATCTCAGAAATATGTATGTATCTAATTTCTCATGGAATAATTATTACGATAGTGAATATGATGAATATAATAATGAACCTAATGATAATCCTAAAATAAATATTTTCGGAGAGCAAAAGCTGATGACTTTTTTTGATGCGTTTGAAAAAGATTTTATGGCAGATAAAAATATTTTCTACAATATGATAAATTATGATTTGTTAAGTTGTGGAATAATGAATGATGACGATACAAGCACTGATAATAAGGTAACTTCAATTGATATGAAATTTGAACAGGACAGAAGAGACAGCACAAAAGAGTTTCAGTATTACATTCCCCGTGAAAGCTATAAAAATACTTGGAAGCTTGTAGATGAGTATTCCAAAGGGTCAGTCAGCGAGGATACTGACGTTTTTTTGAGAATATCAAGATAGCGTGGCAGTGTTTCAGGAGACTTAAGGATATTTTCCATAAGCCTCCTGTTTTAACGTGAGTCCGTTAAAGAAAAACATAAAGTTCAGGTCAAGCCTTTTTAAAGGCTTGCGGTTTCCAAAGGCAGAGCCTTTGGTGGGATTTTTAAGGGCAAAGCCCTTAAACTACTTGTCATAACATAAAGAAAAGCGGTTGTAGTGCTAAAATTTGTAAAAGCACTACAGCCGCTTTACAGTATGGATTTCTTTTTAAGGTCATTTATAAATTTATCAGTATCCGATACAGCTTTGTCAAGAGATACATCATAATCTTTGGTAAGAGCCTCTGCAATTTCCTGTACAGGCATACCATTTTCGAGAAGCCTCCATATAAAAGCTCCCGTTTCGTTCATA
>ONBJ01000048.1 GCA_900316025.1 uncultured Eubacteriales bacterium | reverse complement strand
CCGTCAACGCCGGGGGCGGTTGCAGACATCAAAAGCAAAGCTTTTGATGAACTAAAGGCAAAGCCTTTAGTTTGCCTGCGGATAAATCCGCAGGTATCTGCAACCGCCCCTGTGCTGACGTTTACTGCTTACTCTGTTTCAAACGAACCCTTGTAAAGCTGATAGTACTTTCCTTTCTGAGCTAAAAGTTCACTATGTGTACCTTTTTCGATAATTCTTCCGTGTTCGAGAACAATTATCATATCGCTGTTCTGAATGGTAGAAAGTCTGTGAGCTATTACAAATACCGTTCTGCCTTTCATAAGACTGTCCATACCTGCCTGAACTATGGTTTCGGTACGTGTATCTATGGAAGATGTAGCCTCGTCAAGTATCATAACGGGAGGGTCTGCGACTGCGGCTCTTGCTATTGATATAAGCTGCTTCTGACCCTGAGAAAGTCTGCCGCCGTCACCCGAAATCATCGTATTGTATCCATCTGGAAGCATTCTGATAAAGTCATCGGCATTGGCAAGCTTAGCGGCTGCAATTACCTCTTCATCTGTAGCGTCAAGCTTTCCGTAGCGTATATTATCCATAATAGTTCCCGTGAACAGATTAACGTCCTGAAGCACTATTCCGAGAGAGTGTCTTAAATCGGCTTTGTTAATCTTGGTGATATTGATACCGTCATATCTGATTTTGCCGTCATCTATATCGTAGAACCTGTTTATAAGGTTTGTGATAGTTGTCTTGCCTGCTCCGGTAGAGCCTACAAAGGCAATTTTCTGACCAGGCATTGCGTGTATCTTTATATCATGCAGAACAGGTTTTCCCTCAGTATAGCTGAAATCCACGCCGTCAAAAACGACCTCGCCCCTCATTGGTGTATATGTGGTTGTGCCGTCACCGTGGGGGTGTTTCCAAGCCCATTTACCTGTATGCTCACTGCATTCGGTTATTTTATCTCCGTCAATTTCAGCATTGACAAGTTTTACATAGCCGTCATTTACTTCGGGTTTTTCGTCCATAAGGTTGAATATACGCTGAGCACCTGCCAGAGCCATTATAACCATATTAATCTGCTGAGAAACCTGACTTATCGGCTGCATAAAGCTTCGGCTGAGATTAAGAAATGAAGCAATCACACCGAGAGTTACTCCGCCTGTAGTCACAGCTATAATGCCTCCGAATATAGCAAGAAGCACATACAGAAGATAGCCAAGATTACCCATCATAGGCATAAGGGAGTTTGCAAAGCTGTTTGCCTTGCTTGAATTTTCAAAAAGCTGCTGATTTCTTTTGTCGAACTCTTCCTTTGATTTTTCCTCGTGACAGAATACCTTTATAACCTTCTGACCGTTAATCATTTCCTCGATATATCCGTTCATATCACCGAGAGAAGCCTGCTGTTCAACAAAATACTTACCGCTTTTTCCTGCGACCGTTCCTGTCACCATAAGCATAATAAAGACAAATGCAACAACAATAAGCGTTAAAATCCAGCTTGTAAAAAGCATAGTAAAAAATATTGACGTTATCGTTATTATTGATGAAAACATCTGCGGCAGACTTTGCGAAAGCATTTGTCTTAACGTATCCGTATCATTTGTATAGTGCGACATTATATCGCCGTTGGTGTTTGAATCAAAATACCTTATCGGGAGCTTCTGCATTTTTTCAAACATTTCGTCACGTATTTCTTTAAGTATATTCTGACTCATAACCGACATAAGTCTGTTATAGAGGTATCCCGAAAAGCTTCCTATCACAAATATGAAGCACATAATTATTATAAGTCTGAGCATTCCCGTAAATACAGGATTTGGCATTCCAAGTATAGGTATGATATAGTCATCAATCAGAACTTTGAGAAATATTGACGCAGCCACGTTTGTAAGAGAGCTTAGCACTATGCAGACAGCTACAACAACAAGTGTAATCTTATGGTTTGAAAGATAACCCAGCAGTCTTTTTATTGCCGCAGTTTCAAGCTTCTGTCCGGGTATGCGTACACCCTTTGGTGGTCTTGAATGCGGTGCAGGTCTTGTATTGCTTTCAGCCATTGTCACTTACCCCCTTTTGTCTGAGAAGTATAAATCTCGCTGTAAATTTTATTGGTTTTTATAAGCTCATCGTGAGTACCCACAGCATCTATACAGCCGTTTTCCATAACGATTATCCTGTCAGCGTCCTGAACGGAGCTTATTCTCTGAGCAATAATAATCTTTGTGGTATCGGGAATTTCGGTAAGAAAAGCTTTTCTTATCATAGCGTCGGTTTTTGTATCCACCGCACTTGTGGAGTCATCAAGTATAAGAACCTTCGGCTTTTTAAGTAATGCCCTTGCTATGCAAAGACGCTGTTTCTGTCCGCCTGATACGTTGCTTCCGCCCTGTTCGATATATGTATCGTATTTGTCGGGAAAGCTTTCTATAAATTCCTCAGCCTGAGCAAGTCTGCAAACGTGCCTGATTTCTTCGTCCGAAGCGTCCTCCTTGCCCCAGCAGAGATTTTCCCTTATCGTACCCGAAAACAGAACGTTTTTCTGAAGCACAACCGCAACCGAATTGCGGAGCGTGTCAAGGTCATATTTTCTTACATCGACACCGCCTACCTTTACGCTTCCTGTGCTGACATCATAAAGTCTTGAAACAAGCTGGATAAGGCTTGACTTTGACGAGCCTGTACCGCCTATTATTCCTATCGTTTCGCCCGACCTGATGGAAAGATTTATATTTTTAAGACAGTAGTTATCGCTGTCCTTTTTGTAGCTGAAATTTACATCGCTGAATGTTATACTTCCGTCCCTTACCTCAGTAACAGCATTTTCGGGACTTACAATATCACTTTTTTCATTGAGAATTTCAGCCGAACGTTCAACGGAAGCTCTCGAAATAGTCACCATAATGAATATCATTGAAAGCATCATAAGACTTACAAGTATCTGCGTTGCATATGTAATAAGGCTCATAAGCTGTCCCGTTGTAAAACCTTTATCGGGATTGTTTCCCGAAGCGATTATAAGTCTTGCACCGAACCACGATACAAGTATTATACAAGCATATGAGCAGAGCATCATTACAGGCATAGCCGCAGCCATACGTTTTTCAGCCGTTGCAAAATCCGTGTATATTTTTTCTGATATTTTTCTGAATTTCTGTGTTTCGTAGTCCTCTCTTACAAAGGATTTTACAACCCTTATTCCCCTTACATTTTCCTGTACAACATTGTTGAGCTGGTCATAGGTCTTGAAAACCCTCTGAAAAATGGGGTGTACAAAGCTAAGCAGTATAAGCATTGTAATCAGTATCACAGGCACACAGAATACATATATCCATGCAAGCTGAGAATTTATCCTGAATGAAGCAATAATCGCCACAATAAACATAATCGGAGCTCTTACCGCAAGTACAAGCGACATCTGATATGCCATCTGAATATTGGTAACGTCCGTTGTAAGTCTTGTAACTATACTGGAGGTCGAAAACTTGTCAATATTGGAAAATGAAAACTTCTGTACATTGTAGTACATATCCTTACGCAGATTTTTGGCAAATCCAGTAGAAGCTATAGCCGATGTAATTCCTCCGCCTATTCCGAACGCAAGAGAAAGCACCGTAAAGCACACAAGAATTATACCCATCTGTACAACATAGCCCATATCTCCTTTGTCTATTCCGTAATCTATAAGATTAGCCATATAGAACGGTATAAGAACCTCCATAACAACCTCAAGAATTTTAAGTAAGGGTGTAACAATCGATACCCACTTGTATTCCCTTACGCTCTTTAATACGGTAAACATATAATCCTCCTGTTTTCTGTTATTTTTTATTTATACGTCCTGTCTGCCGAAAATATAAGTCAGAGCAGATTATGCAGATTATCCCTTATTTTACGGCATACCGTCATAAATACCTCGTATTCCTCTTCGTCAACCCCCTCTGTAATAATACTGTCCGTTTTCTGAAAGCTTTCAATTATTTTCTTATACATCTCCTCGCCCTTATCTGTGATTACAAGCTTTTTCAGACGTGCATCGTGCTTTACCTCCACACGCTCAATATATCCGCAGTTTTCCATTTTTTTGACTACCGCAGTAACTGCCGAGCGTGTCACGGAAAATTCTTTTTCTATATCACGCTGATATATGTCCTCGTTCCTGTGCCTTGACAAATACCCCAAAATCCAGCCGTGCATAGCGGTACAGTTATCTATTCCCGATTTTTTTGCCTGCTGAATATTTACCCTTATGAGCAGATGGTCTATGGAACGCAGAATTTTTCCTGCTTCGTTCTGATTTTTCATATCATATTCCAAGTCCGTATTCTTACCCCCTTTTTTTATTTTTGTTAATATGCGAACTGTTAAGCTTTAAACAATTATATCATTCCTCATAAGCTTAGTCAATAAATTTTATGAAAGCAACAAAAACCTTTGTGAAAAAAGAAAAAATTCTCACGCTTTGGAATAATTACTAAAAAACATAATAAAAAGTTGTAACAAAATTCAGACTTCTGTTATTGACTTAACTGCCGTGAAGTCTTATAATTAATAGGCACGCTGAATTAATAAACACAATATGTTGTGCTTTGTGCTTACAAAAATACTAATTAATGTATTTGACTATAGATGTATATAAATAACTAAGGAGGAAAAATTATGATTGAGTATATTGAAAAACGTGACGGAAGAACAGTAAAATTTGAACTTAAAAAGATAGCAGATGCGATTTTCAAGGCTGCACAGGCTGTAGGCGGAAACAATTATACGGAAGCCCAGAGGCTTGCACAGCAGGTTCTTGAGATACTCGAAAATGAAAACAATGACAAACCGACGGTGGAACACGTTCAGGATACAGTCGAAAAGGTACTGATAGAGAACGGTCATGCACGTACCGCAAAGGAGTTTATCCTCTACAGAGCGGAGCGTACAAGAATAAGGGAAATGAATACAAAGCTTATGAAGATTTACGAGGATTTAACCTTCAAAGCTGCAAAGGATAATGACGTAAAAAGAGAAAATGCAAATATAGACGGCGATACCGCTATGGGAACTATGCTTAAGTACGGTTCTGAGGGTGCAAAGCAGTTTTACGAAATGTATATTCTTGCTCCCGAACACGCAAAGGCTCACCGCAACGGAGATATTCACATTCACGACCTTGATTTTCTCACCCTGACAACAACCTGCTGTCAGATAGACATAGACAAGCTTTTTACAAACGGCTTCTCAACAGGACACGGATTTTTAAGAGAGCCTAACGATATAACAAGCTATTCGGCACTTGCCTGCATAGCAATACAGAGTAATCAGAACGACCAGCACGGCGGACAGAGCATTCCTAACTTCGACTACGGAATGTCAAAGGGAGTAGCAAAAACCTACAGAAAGCTTTACAGACAGAATTTACTCCGTGCAGCCGAACTTCTTGTCGGAAGCGAAAACATAACTGACGAAATCAACGAAATTTTCAGCAGTGCAGAGGCTGAAACAAATTCCACACCTAAGCTTGATGACGGTGAGTTATATATGGAAGCCGAACTCAGAATGCTTTCAGAAAAATACGGCAGCGATACCGCACAGAAATTACAGAACTTCGCTTTCAGCCACGCAAACAAGGAAATAGACAGAGCTGTTTTTCAGGCTATGGAGGCATTCATACACAATCTCAACACAATGCACTCCAGAGCAGGAGCACAAGTTCCCTTCAGTTCAATAAACTACGGAACAGATACAACCCCCGAAGGCAGAATGATTATCAAAAACATACTTCTTGCAACAGAGGCAGGACTTGGAAACGGTGAAACACCTATTTTCCCTGTTCAGATATTCAAGGTAAAAGAAGGTATAAATTATAACAAAACCGACCCAAACTATGATTTGTTCAAGCTTGCCTGCCGTGTAAGTGCAAAAAGACTTTTCCCCAACTTCTCATTCCTTGACGCTCCCTTTAATATCTCCTATTACAAAGAGGGTCGTCCCGAAACAGAGGTTGCATATATGGGCTGCCGTACAAGAGTTATCGCAAACTATTACGACCCTTCAAGAGAAATCGTAAACGGCAGAGGAAACCTCAGCTTTACTTCCATAAATCTCCCCCGACTTGCAATACTCAGCAACGGCAACATCGACTTTTTCTATGAGCAGCTCGACAGAAAAATAGACCTTGTTATCGACCAGCTTCTTGCACGTTTCAGACTTCAGGCTTCAAAAAAGGTCAGAAACTATCCGTTCCTTATGGGTCAGGGCGTATGGATTGACAGCGAAAAGCTCGACCTTAACGACAGCGTCGAAGAGGTTCTTAAGCACGGAACGCTCACAATGGGCTTTATAGGTCTTGCCGAATGCCTTAAAGCTCTTACAGGAACTCATCACGGCGAAAGCAAGGAGGCTCAGAACCTCGGACTTGAAATTGTAGGCTATATGAGAAGACGTATGGACGAAGCAACAAGAAAATATAATCTCAACTTCTCTCTCATAGCAACACCTGCCGAGGGTCTTTCGGGCAGATTTGTCAGAATGGACGCTGAGAGATTTGGAAAACTTCCCGGAATTACCGACAGAGATTATTATACCAACAGCTTCCATATCCCTGTTTATTATAACATATCCGCTTATGACAAAATAAAGCTTGAAGCTCCTTATCACACTCTCACAAACGGAGGTCACATCTCTTACATAGAACTTGACGGCGACCCCAGCGAAAATCTTGATGCCTTTGAAAAGGTAGTACACGTTATGAAGGAAAGCGGCATAGGATACGGTTCTATAAATCACCCCGTAGACCGTGACCCTGAGTGCGGTTATACAGGCATTATAGGCGATACCTGTCCCAAGTGCGGCAGACGTGAATGTGACGGCGTACACGAATTTGAAAGAATAAGACGTATTACAGGCTATCTCGTAGGAACAGTTGACCGCTTCAACAATGCAAAAAGAGCAGAGGTTGAGGACAGAGTTAAGCACGATACTTCCGACGTTATGGAACAGTTATAAAATTATAAAATTTTGAAAGAAGCAGCTCATCTTAGTAAGGTGAGCTGTTTTATTAATAAAAACCCTATAACAGAAAAATTTTCAGCAGTACTTTAACCTAAATGGGCAAGAAGTCCCCCACCTCTTAGGTGGAGGGATGAATTGCCCGTCAGCCGCAAGGCTGACTTTTTCCTTGACAATATAAATATCATAAAAAACCCATAGCCTCGGAAACTGATGCCTGTAAAATGAAATCCTTTGCAAGGTTGGGCGGATTAAAGGAAGCTCCCGCCTCTATAGGCGGTGATTACTTCACAAAGCATATCTTTTTTGTTATAATATCATACACGGACATATAAACTGGTCAATCCGACCCGAAATGAGCAAAAAAGGAGAAACTTTCAATGCAGAATAAAAAAGTACGTACAAGATTTGCACCAAGTCCCACAGGCTTTATGCACATAGGAAACCTCAGAACAGCACTGTATGAATATCTTGTAGCAAAAAGTAATGACGGAGATTTCGTTTTAAGAATTGAAGATACGGACAGGGAAAGATATGTCGATACCGCCGTAGATGTTATATATAAAACTCTCGAAAGTGCAGGACTTCAGCACGATGAAGGCCCTGACAAGCCAAAGGAATACGGCCCTTATGTGCAAAGCGAAAGACTTGATATGTACAAGCCCTATGCGGAGCAGCTCATAAAAGAGGGAAAAGCCTACAGGTGTTTCTGCTCAAAGGAACGTCTTGAAAGCCTGAAGGACGACGATACGCCCGGCGGAGGATATGACCGTCACTGCCGTGATTTACCTCAGGAGGAAATCGACAGGCTTCTTGCTGAGGGTGTACCCTATGTAATACGACAGAAAATGCCTCTGGACGGCAAGACCACATTCACAGATGCAGTTTTCGGAGAAATCACCGTTGAAAACAGTGAACTTCAGGATCAGATACTCATAAAGACGGACGGCTATCCTACCTATAATTTTGCCAACGTAATAGATGACCATACAATGAACATAACCCACGTTGTAAGAGGTTCTGAATATCTCAGCTCCACTCCCAAATATAACCTCCTGTATGAAGCGTTCGGCTGGGAAATACCCACTTATATTCATCTCCCCCTCATAATGGGCAAGGACGCTGACGGAAATATCGCAAAGCTTTCCAAAAGACACGGCTCGACAGGCTTTGAGGATCTGGTAAACGAAGGCTATCTGCCGCAGGCGATTATAAACTATGTCGCACTTTTAGGCTGGTGTCCCGAAAACAATCAGGAAATATTTACTCTTGAAGAACTTACCAAAGCGTTCAAAATCGAGGGAATAAGCAAATCACCCTCCATATTCGACTATGATAAGCTTGAATGGTTCAATGCCGAATATATACGCAGAATGTCCGCAGATGAGTTTACCCGATACGCTATGCCCTACTATAAGGAAGTCGTAAAAACAAAAGACCTTGACTGGAACAAGGTTACGGATATACTTCATCAGCGTGTGACAAAGTTTACTCAGATACCTGAAATGATTGACTTTCTCGAAGCACTTCCCGAATATGAAGCCGATATGTTCGTAAACAAGAAAAGCAAAACCAATCTTGAAAACGCTCCCGTTATGCTTTCAAAAGTTACCGAAAACCTCAAGTCACTTGAAAGCTGGGACAAGGACAGCATACACGACTGCCTCATAAACTTAGCAGCTGAGCTTGAAGTCAAGAACGGAACTGTTATGTGGCCTGCCAGAATAGCGGCCGCAGGAAAAAAAGTTACCCCCGGAGGAGCAGTCGAAATTCTGGATATTCTCGGAAGAGAGGAATCCCTTAAAAGACTTGAAACAGGTCTTGAAAAACTCGGAAATTAAAACCTGTAAAACCATAAAATTTAGGTCAAGCCTTTTTAAAGGCTTGCGGGTCAAGGGCAGAGCCCTTGCGGTTTCCAAATGCGGAGCCTTTGGTGGGATTTTTAAGGGCAACGCCCTTAAACTTAACAAAGAGAGGATTTTTTGATATGGCAGAGGAAATAAAAAATGAAGTAACAGCCGGAAATGCTAACTTTATACACGATTTTATAGACGAAGATATTGCAAAGGGCGGTCAGTTTGAGGGTAAAACCGTTCACACACGTTTTCCCCCCGAACCTAACGGCTATATCCATATAGGTCACGCAAAGGCAGTGTGCATAAACTTCGGAACGGCTGAAAAATATAACGGTATGTGCAATCTCAGAATGGACGATACCAACCCCTCAAAGGAAGATGTCGAATATGTAGATGCTATCAAGGAAGATATAAAATGGCTCGGCTTTACCTGGGACGACAGATTTTATTATGCTTCACAGTATTTTCAGAAAATGTATGACAGTGCAGTAGAACTCATAAAAAAAGGACTGGCTTATGTATGTCAGCTCAGTGCCGATGAAATGAGAAAATACAGAGGCGATTTGTCTACCCCCGCAACAAGTCCCTACCGTGACAGACCTGTTGAGGAAAGCCTCGATTTGTTCGAGCGTATGAAAAACGGCGAGTTCAAAGACGGCGAAATGACTTTAAGAGCCAAAATAGACCTTGCTTCAGGCAACTTCAATATGAGAGACCCTGTTATCTACAGAATTAACCGTGTCACTCACCACCGCACGGGTGACGAATGGTGCATATATCCTATGTATGATTTCGCTCACCCTATTGAGGACGCTATGGAGAAAATTACACATTCCCTGTGTTCGCTCGAGTTTGAAGACCACAGACCTCTCTATGACTGGGTTATAAACAACGTCAGCTTACCTGCAAAACCCAGACAGATAGAGTTTGCACGACTTGGCATAAACAATACCGTTATGAGCAAGCGTAAGCTCCGCACACTCGTTGAGGAAGGCTACGTAAACGGCTGGGATGACCCCCGTATGCCCACTATCTGCGGACTGAGAAGAAGAGGCTATACACCAAAATCAATACGCAATTTCTGCGAAAGAATTGGTGTTTCAAAAGTAAACTCAATAGTTGACTACGGTTTCCTTGAATACTGCCTGAGAGAAGACCTCAACGAAAATGCAAGACGTATTATGACCGTACTCAACCCCATAAAACTCATAATAACAAACTATCCCGAGGGAAAATCCGAAACCTTTACGGTAGAGAACAATCCCAACCGCCCCGAGGACGGAGAGCGTGAAATCACCTTTACAAGAGAATGCTATATAGAAGCCGAGGACTTTATGGAAACCCCTGCAAAAAAATATTTCCGTCTTTATCCCGGAAATGAGGTAAGACTTAAATCAGCATATGTGGTAAAATGTACGGGCTGCAAAAAAGACGAAAACGGAAACGTTACTGAAGTCTATGCTGAATATGACCCCGAAACAAGAGGCGGAAATACTCCCGACGGAAGAAAAATAAAGGCTACCATACACTGGGTAGATGCAAATAACTGTGCCGATGCTGAGGTAAGACTGTATGACAACCTCTTTACAGTACCCGACCCCGATGTCGGCGACAGAAACTTTCTTGATTACCTCAACCCTAATTCTCTCGAAATAAAGAAAAACTGCAAAACGGAAAAATCCGTAGAGGGAATGACTGCTCCCGCATCATTCCAGTTTATGCGACTGGGATATTTCTGCCTTGATATTGTCGATTCAACACCCGAACATCTCGTATTCAACCGCAGCGTATCACTGAAAGGAAGCTATAAGCCTGAAAAGTAATTTTCAATATGAGTTGAATTATTGTATCAGACAATATATAATGTTAATGCTTGCTATGATTGAGCAAATATATCATTTTTCGTGATTATGCACAATAAATATACACTCTGTCACCCTGAACGAAGTGAAGGGTCTTAAAAAAGATTCCTCACTCCGTTCGGAATGACAAGCGTTTGTGCAATTTTTTAAATTTGCTCATTTATAGAATGCTTGTATAGTAATCAATACCGAAATGAGGTTAAAAGTATGAAAAAGCATATCAAAAAGCTTGTGATTATAGCTATAGCTGTTATTACAGTAATATCGGCAGCCGGCTGCGGAATTAAGCCTGCGTCTATTCCGACAGAAAACAAGTTGAAGGTTTCCGAAATGGAGAATACAAAAAGCGGTATAGGTGCAATATGTAAATCGCTGATGGATAAGGAATATGTTTCGGACGACTGCGTAAAAATCAATGCGGCTCTGATAGGAGCAAGTGAGGGGTATCGCTTTGACGGTGTCAAGTACAACGGTTCCAATTTTTCGATGGAGATATACGAATTTGGCGATACAAGCTCCGATACAGCCAAGAAGTGTATTGACGAGGTAAAGAAGAACAACTCGTTCACGCTTTTCGGAAAGACTGTTGACTACTGCTATATGTCCGCCAACGGAAAATATATGTTAATCTATCCCGATCCCAAATCCACATCTGACAAGGCTGACGATAAATCTCACGTAGAAAGACTTGATGAAATCAAAAAGCTGATAAACAGTCAGAAATAATTGCGGCTGGCTTACAAGGTAAAATATAAAATTTCAAAGCAAAGAGCCTGTTTAATATCCTTGATATACAAGGTATTAAACAGGCTCTTATATAATTCAGGTAAAGTTCTAAATGTACAATCTCAAAAATCTTTGAAAGAACCATAACTATTTTACTTAATTTTTTCATAAAAATGACCTCCCGAAAAATTTCGGGAGGCTTGCAGTATTATAGTTCTTTCTGGAAGTCGCAGTATTCACATATGAGGACATTTCCTTTTTTTCGGAACTCTTTAGGCATATATCCTTCGGTGTGGGTGATACATTTCGGATTGGGACAGCCTGTTTCGTCAATGATAACCTTTCCTTTTGCGTATGAATACTTTGCACCTTCAAGAGTGAGGAGTATAAGTGCCATTCTTGCGTACATTCCGTATACAGCCTGTTTGAAGTATACGCATCTGGGGTCGTCATCGACTTCAACGTCAATTTCATCGACACGGGGCAGAGGGTGGAGTACTTTCAGACTTTCCTTACCGAGTGAAAGCTTCTGGGCATCGAGAACGAACACGCCCTTCTGAGCGAGATATTCTTCCTCACTTGCAAAGCGTTCACGCTGAATTCTGGTCATATAGAGAACGTCAAGAAGCGGCATAGCCTCCTGAAGCGTAGGGATTTCCACATATTCGCAGCCCTGTTCGTCCATAATATCCTTTATGTATTTGGGAACGCCGAGTTCGGGAGTGGAAATAAGGATAAATTTATTGCCCTCGAAATGCGACATTGTTTTTATGAGTGAATGTACGGTTCTTCCGTTTTTCAGGTCTCCGCAAAGTCCTATGTTAAGATGGTTAAGCCTGCCCTTTTCATTGTGAAGAGTGACAACATCAGTGAGTGTCTGTGTAGGGTGAAGATGTCCACCGTCGCCTGCATTTATAACGGGGACGCTGCTGTAGAGTGAAGCACCTTTTGCACTGCCCTCAAGCGGGTGACGCATAGCTATAATGTCAGCGTAGCCGCTCATAATTTTTATGGTATCTTTAAGGCTTTCGCCCTTTGCGACAGATGAATTCATAGGGTCATCGAAGCCTATGACAGAACCGCCCAGACGGAGCATAGCGGTCTGAAAGCTCATCTGAGTTCTTGTGCTGGGTTCATAAAAGAGAGTTGCAAGTATTTTTCCCTTACAGGCTTCGCTGTATTTTTTGGGATTTTTCATAATTTTTCCTGCAAGCTGGATAATCTCCTGCAAATCTGAAAACGAGAGAAGTTCAAGGTCTATAATATGGTTCAACATTAACAAACACCCTTTCTTAAGTTCAAGGGCTTTGCCCTTGAAAATCCCACCAAAGGCTCCGCCTTTGGAAAACGCAAGCCTTTGAAAAGGCTTGACCTAAACTTTATGGTTTTTATGTATGAGTTGTGACGGTTAATTCAGAGGATATATTTTTATTCTTTTTTTGGCGATTTCCCTGAAAAAAGGATTCAGGCTTAAACCCTCCATATAAAGCCTGTACAGATTTTCGGCAAAGTTATCGGGAACGGTTTTGTCAGAAGTTTTTATGACAAGAAGATTGTAGTCAACACCGAAAACATACCAGCCTGTATCGGTAATTACAGCACCGTTTTGGGTGTAAAATCTTATACGCCGTCTGCGGTTTTCGGCTTTTTCTGAAACGGAAGTTTTTTCGGGATTTTCACATTCCACAGCTATGAAAGAAACGTAAGGTTCTGTTTTTCGGATATGCCCGACAAGCTGAGAAAGAAACAAACTTCCTTTTCCCTGACCCCGTAAATCCTTACGGACTGCAAAGTAATCAAGGAGAACTGTATTTTTAATAGTTTTTCCTTTAAGAAAACAGGCATAACCTGTAATTTCACCGTTTTCATAGGCTGCGTAGACAGAGTAAAAGCCGTTTTTCATAAGGGATTTAATCATTTTAAGCGGTCTGAGTTCGTTTGAGGGAAAATCGGCTGATATGAATTTTTTGTATAATTCTTCTGTAAGGTGAATATCTGCAATTTCAATATCCATATTTTCATCTCCGTACAGGAAATTTTATCTGTTTTTTACGATTAACAGGTGGTATAATATAAAGACGGATAAAAGGAGCTGGTTTTATGAATTTTCTGTGTGTTGCGTTGGGCGGAGCTTTAGGAGCATTGGGAAGATATGCAGTCAGTATGCTTCCCGTAAAGACGGAATTTCCGTTTCTTACACTTATTACGAATATTCTGGGAGCGGTACTTATAGGATTTATTGCAGGTATGGCAGGTACAAAGGAAAATATTTCTCCAAATACCGTTCTTTTCTGGAAAACAGGAGTATGCGGAGGTTTTACGACATTTTCCACGTTTTCGCTGGAAGCCTGTGAGCTTCTGGAAAAAGGAGAATATTTTTCGGGGATTTTATATTCGGTTTTAAGTGTGGTTTTCTGTATAATAGGTATTGTGTGCGGAAAAAAACTTTCGGGAATGATACGCTGAGGTCAGCCCCATTTTTCATAGGAAAGCTCGATTTTTACTATTTTCTGGTCTTCCAGAGTAGACATTGTTATTCTGTCGCTTATACGGTATTTTTTGCCGTAATCTTTCTGAAGCTTTATGTTTATATCTGTAGTATACTCAAAGAAATAGTAAGGAGGTACATAGAAAAGCTGGTCTAACGTAGTATTGAAATTAAGATTGTCGGCAATTTTGAGGTAGAATGAACCTGTTCTGTTCTGGGCGATTATATACATTTTGTTTATGATGTTGTTGTATTCGCCCTCGTCGGAGAAATCGCTGAGATATGCACCCTCTTTGTTGTAGAATGTATCGTTTTCGCTGGAACAGGCAGGCAGAGGCATATTGAAAATCTGAGTTTTTTGTATATCCTTACCGCAAAGCTGTTCTTCCGTCAAATCGGTATATGGTTTGGCAATTCTGTGGTCAGCCTCGATATATGAATCGGTTGTATTGAAATAGAAATACAGGATATTGTCGTCCTCTTTTTCACGGGCAGCTTCATCGCCGACCTGTTTTTCGTCCCAGGTGGTATCAAGATGATACCATTGTTTGTTTATATTTACGATACACCACTGGTGAAGCTCGTTTTTGCTGTAGCCGTTTACGGAAATGCTCTGTATTCCTACCATTCTTAAAAGATACTGGGTAGCTTTTGTATATCCCTCGCACACAGCCGAATGCTCTACCAAAGCACCGTAGATTGAAAATGCGGTGGGATTTTCACGGGAGCTTCTGATATTTTCCGCATAATCACATTCTTCTATGATTTTGTCGTGAACGAACTTTTCCCTTTCGTACTCACCCATACCTGACGGAACTTCATTTAAAAAGCTTTCTATGGTTTTATTGAGTTCCTTTTTCATTTCCGTTACCTGACTTTTGCTGAAGCTGGAGTACAGATGTACCATAGTTATGTTTTTGTCGGTGTAAAATCCGAAAGTGTTGGAAAGCCAGAAAACTTCGGGGTGGTCGCAACTGAATGCTTCTATTACAATTCTTATACCGCCCTCGGTGAGCTGATTGTCATTCATTTCTATTTTTTTAAGCGGAAAAAGACCGTCATCATCGGGAGTTTCGTCTATGGAGTCCATAACCTCTATGAATTTTTTATAGAGGTTTTTCTGAAAATCGGTTTTCAGAGAATAAAAGCCGTACTTTATATCCTTTACTTCATAGTTTCCGGGGAGCTTTATGGGAGGCAGTGTAGCTTCCTGAGTGACAGCTTCGGTGGCTGTTGTGGGGGATAAGCCCAGTCTTCTGAGCTGTTCGGGCAGATTGTCGCAGCCTGTTATATTAAGACACAGCAGTACAGTAATAATGAATGCGGCTGCTTTGTTCATATATTTAAGTACAGATTTTTTCACGTCACAACCTCCCGTTCGACAGCTCCGTCTGTAATCAATGAGATTATATCATATAAATAAGTTTTTAACAATAAATTTTATGGTATGCTGCTGTTAAATTTTCATTAATGCAAAGACCGCCTGAGTATATTGCTTGTACTCAGACGGTCTTTGATGTTGCAGGACGGATTTCTCTGACAGATTTTATGAATTGATGTCATATTTTTTTACATCATCATAGTCATAAATATCATCGAAATCATCGTATTCAAGGTCATCGTTAAAGACCTTGACATAATTTTCCATACCGGGAAATTCAGAAGGATTTCCGTAACTGTTTGCTGAATTGCTGCCTGTGATGTTCTTTTTCATTTCAATATGCCTCCCAGATTTTACTGCACCCGAAACGGTGCGTACATAATTATATATATCTATGCTGCAACGAAAGTATAACTTTCGATTATAGAATGAAATAAAAATTTCTATGAATATTCTGTGAATTATTAATATCTTTTATACTATCGATACATATATTATCTGCATAGTTTATCTCATTATACTTATGATGTCCGTAAAATAACGTGAGTTCGATAAAAATAAAAAAGAAAATCTGTCCGAAATCTGGTATAATGTAGGTGAAAAAACATTTAACCGATAAAGGACAGATAGAACATACAAGACATCGTTGTTCGGATAATTTCTTTGTAAATCTGATTTCAGGAATGATTGCCTATACTTTCCTGCAAAAGAAACCTTCTCTTATCAAACATGATAAAAAAGCACTTGTTCAGTATTAAGTGAAAAAATTCGTTTTTAAAAGGTCTGAGAAATTTTTACACCCGAAAGTGATATTTTATCCTCTAAAATTACTCATTGTTTTTTTCAGTAATATTATAAATATTAAAATACATAAAACTCTAATATATTATGTATTAAACAGTATAAAATCATTTATTTTTTAATTACTTGTCGAACTTACGTTGTGTTAAATGGCTTTGCCATTTAAAATCCCACCAAAGGCTCTGCCTTTGGAAACAGTGAACTTTTGAAAAAGTTCAATCAAAACTTTTATGGTTTTTGTTCTTTGGTTTCAGAGGGTTTTCAGATATTCAACAACATTTTCAAGCTTCATAGCACGGGAAGCCTTTACAAGTATATTATCATTCTTACGGACTATATCTGAAAGCTGTTTCAAAGCTTCATCAACGGTTTCAAAGTAATAAACCTCAGTATTTCCGCCTTTTCCGCCATCAGCAATATCAGCGGCATCTTTTCCTACAGCCACAAGAACGTCCGTACTGGAATTTTTTACATACTCGCCTACTTCATAGTGAAGCTGTCGGCTGTTTTTCCCAAGCTCTTTCATATCGCCCAGCACAGCAATCTTTCTTCCCTTGAAATTGCCGAGATTATCAACGCCGCCCTTTATAGATATAGGATTTGCATTATAGCAGTCATCTATAATTGTTATATATTCGGTTTTTATAACACCGTCACGGCTGCCGACTGTTTTATAGCTTTCCACACCCTCTGCCATACTTTCAGCGGTCATACCGAGGTATTCGCCTATAGCAACGGCAACAAGAGCATTTGATACCATATAAGTACCGATAGCAGGGATTGTAACGTCAATATCGGTTTTCGGAGTACAGAGAGTACAGCTTATACCCTCTTCGCCTCTGTTGTTTATATTCTGAGCATAGTATTTATTCAGAAAATTATCCTTCAAGCCGTAAAAAACAGGTTCTGTACCGTCAACGTCATTTACGGTTGACAGAAGTTCATCGTCACCGTTCAGGAATATTCCGCCGTTCTTGTCACGATAACTGAACATTTCTGTTTTAGCTTTGAGAACTCCGTTTTTATCGCCCAGATTTTCGAGATGGCACTCACCGATAGTTGTTATTACGCATATATTCGGCTTTACGATTTTGCTGAGCCTTGTCATTTCTCCGAAGTCGCTTATACCCATTTCAATTACTGCAACCTCGTGATATTCCTCCAAGCCGAAAAGCGTAAGTGGAACTCCAAGTTCATTATTGAAATTGCCCTGTGTTTTATGAACCCTGAACTCTTTTGAAAGCACTGCGGCAATCATTTCTTTTGTGCTTGTTTTGCCGACACTTCCCGATACTCCTATAAAGGGAATATCAAACAGTGAGCGGTAATATTCCGCAATATCCTTTATGGCCTGATAGCACGACTTAACAAGAATTACAGGTCTGTCGGTTTCGATTTCCTTTTCCGAAAGACAGCACACCGCACCGTTTGCAAATGTTTTCATAATGAAGTCGTGACCGTCAACCTTACTGCCTTTAAGCGGAATAAAAAGAGAACGTTCTTCTATTTTTCGGCTGTCTGTTGTAATTGATGTGATATAGAGGTCGCCGTATCTGTTATTATTGAGTGTTCCGTTACAAGCTGCCGCAATTTCTGATAAAGTTAATTTTTTCATACCGTTCACCCGTCAGTTATACTTTTTCATTGATTCATTTACAAGAATTTCCACAAGTTCATCATAGGATATACCCACGGCAAGAGCCTCCTGAGGAAGCAGGCTTGTAGGGGTCATTCCGGGGAGAGTGTTTGCTTCAAGGCAGTACATATTGTTGTCGGAGTCGAGAATAAAGTCAATTCTTGCATAAGCCTCAAGCATAAGCGTTTCTGATACTTTTTCTGCCATAGACTGCAAAGCCTTAGTTACATCATCGGGAAGAAGTGCAGGGCAGATATCGTCTGTAAGTCCAGCCTGATACTTGTTTTTGTAGTCGTAAAAACCCTCTTTGGGACAGATTTCGATTATAGGCAGAGCTTTTCCTTCAAGAACACCTATGGAAAGCTCTCTGCCCTTTACATAGCTTTCAACCAGAACTTCGCTTTCAAGAGCAAAAGCTTCTTTTACCGCTTTTTTAAATTCATCTCTGTTTTTAGGAATTGAAACACCTACGCTTGAACCTCCCGAACAGGGCTTTACAACACAGGGAAATTCATTCCATTCAAGACATTCCTCCTCAGTTCTAAAAAGTCTGCCGTTGGGAGTAGGTATTCCGCTGCTGAGAAACATTTTCTTTGAAAGAGCCTTGTTCATAGCCAAAGCACTTCCTATGTAACCCGAGCCTGTATATTTAATTCCGAGAACATCAAAAGCTGCCTGCAATTTTCCGTTTTCTCCCACATCTCCGTGAAGAGCCATAAATACTATATCGGCTTTTCTGCATATTTCGATTACATTTTTTCCTAAGAAGCATTCCTCAGCCTGATTTTTTCTGCTTTTCTTTACAGTTTCAATGTCGGGAGCATTTTCTCCGATTGCGTTTATATCCTTTGTGAAGTCATAATCTATATCAAAAATATTATCTATGCTGTCACCGTCATAGCCCATATACACATCAAGCAGACATACCTTATGACCGTTGTTTCTCAATGCCTTTGCTACTTTTTTTCCCGTAATTATGGAAACATCTCTTTCACTGCTCAGACCGCCTGCCAAAGCCACTATATTCATAAATAATCATTCCTTTCAAAATGTACGGACTTTATTCTTACATACACTAACAATTCTATCATATGCAGAGGTTTAAATCCATACTTATACTGCACAAAAACATTTGCACCAATAAAAAATATTTACTGAAAATTGGCGTGTTTTATTACTGAAATATTTTCAGTTAAAGATTTTGGCAAAAAATATGCCAAAAAAGCAAGAGGCAAGTCTGAAAAGACTTTACCTCTTGTTGATTAAGTATAATTATTTATCTGATTATTTTGCACGCTTGCGTACAACAAATACTACAGTTGCAGCTGCGATTACCATTGCAAGTATCATAACTGCTGACTGGCTGTCGCCTGTATCAACCTTGCCTGTTGCAGATGATGTATTGCTGTTTGTTGTATTTGAAGAATTGTTGTTTGCAGGTGCATTTGTAGCTGCGTTTGTAGGTGCAGATGTGGGAGCTGCCGTGGGAGCTGCTGTTGCAGGAACTGTGGGATTTGTAGCAGATGTGGGAGCTTCTGTTTCAGGCTCTGTGGGAGCTGCTGTAGGAGCTTCTGTAGGCTCTTCTGTAGGCTCTTCTGTAGGAACTTCGGGAGCACCCTCGATAGCAGGGATTACATACTGATATGTTACTTCCTGAGCTGTTTCGGTATTTTCAGCAACCCAGCCTGATACCTTGACTGTGATTACACGCTCAACATTTGCAGGTACTGCGTTGAACTTCCATGCAACCTGATTTGTATCGCCGGCATTGAGAGAACCTACATTTACAGTAGCGTCACCGTCTACGAGTGAAACACCTGTGGGAAGAGAAATGTTCATATTTACATTGTCAAGACCTGTTGAACCTGCATTCTGAACATATCCGATAAGAGAAACAGGCTCATATCCTGTACCCTCTTCATTGATAACAAAGTTGGGAGTTGCTTTTGTTGCACCAACTACAAGTTCAGTATTTCCGCTTGCTACAAACTCACCAAGACCGTAGTATGTCTTGTAAGCGATTGATTTTCCGGGAGCAAGAGTTTTCTCATTCCAGATTGAGTTTACTGCACTGTCGCCGATTTCAAGTGTACTGTCACATGAGGGGATAAGGGTATTGTTTGTAGAAGAACCCCATCTGTTGAACTGAACGATGTCGGGTTTGTCTGCACCTCTTGCGAATGTTCCTGTTGAAACAACTGTAGGCTCTGAGAGATTGTCAAAAGCCTGATACATTTCGGGAATGTCGTTGCCCTCAAGCTGAGTTCTCATAGTAACAGCACCGAGGTTAGGCATTCTGAAAGGAGCGTGGTCGTTGCTTCCGAGCATAGTATCAAGCATAATTCTTGCACCGACCTCGTGATTTTCGGTTGTATTGTTGGTTACAACCATTTTGAACTCTACTGTATCCTCTCTGTTTGTGTTGCCGTTGGGAACAATAGTGAGGATTCTTTCTACAGTAAGACCGTTATAATCCTTAGATGCTGTGATTTTCTTGCCGGCTTCATCGGGAACAGGAGCTGCATCGCTGCCCAGTGTAAATACACGACCGTCTATACTTACGAACATTCTTGATGTTGTAGGATAAAGCAGGTTTTTGCTGTCATCATTAGGGTTATCGGGATTTCCGCCTGTTGTTTTCAAGCCGTATCTTGAGTAGTCGCTGCCGCAATAAAGATGAATAAATTCATTTTCAACATAATTACTGCCGGCAACAACATCAGCAGCTGAGACTGTGGCAGCAAACATAGTAGCTGTCATACTCAGTGCAACTGCGGCTGTCATAAATTTTTTTGCTAACTTTTTCAAATTTGAACAACCTCTTTTCCTTCAAGGAATTTAAGAAAATTATGATACATTCTTGATTTTAAGCCCAAAGAACACACCATAGACGTATTTTATACGAATTGAATGTGAAAGTCAAGGTACATAATCGCCATACTTTAAATAACTTTCTTATACAATCTGTTCAATGTATATTAAAATTGTATTCATATTATCGGTAAACGACAGCAGAAAGGATAACCGAGCCTGCTATCAGCACAGCACATACTATTGCGACAATTCTTACAAACAAAGTTCTTCTCTTATTATTCATAAACTCACCTTTTTCTTTTAATATTTTTCTAACATATTAATTATAGTATAAAAAGACAGAGATTTCAACAGATATATAACGAAATATATCGGAATGAAGGAAGTGTTGGTTTATGGTACACATATATTACGGTGACGGAAAGGGAAAAACTACCGCTGCAGTAGGACTTGCAGTACGTGCAAGCGGAAACGGTAAAAGGGTACTTTTTACGCAGTTTCTCAAAAGTGATGTAAGCGGAGAAAGACGTGTACTCGAATGTATACCTACCATAAAAATGCCTAAGCTTCCTGAAAAGGTAAGGTTTGTGTTTGATTTAAGCCCCGAGGAGCATATAAAATACAAAAAGAATATTATACGGCTTTTTGAATATGTTCTCAACAATCTGCCGAAGTATGACGTTGTTATTGCAGACGAGATTTTTTCGGCGGTAGATGTAGGTTTTATAACGGTTCCGGATATAATACATCTTATGAGTGAATGTCCAGAAACAACGGAGCTTGTAATGACGGGTCATAACCTTGACAAAAGCATACTTGTCTATGCGGACTATGTAACGTGTATGTCAAAAATAAAACACCCCTATGACAGAGGTGTGACAGCAAGGCAGGGTGTGGAGTATTAATGATTAAAAATCGAAATTATTTCATCAAATTTTGTATAAATTGTAATAAAATAGTTGCATCATCTCAAATTCTGTGATATATTGTTTTTGGTGTGTAACTACATACGTAAACTCAAAAAGCTATCTAAGGTATTATGTTTGGCTATCTCAGGAACATTGATTTTATCATCAGGCTTATGTGGCTGTTCCTTGTCTGAACCGCAAACTACTGTAATTTTCAAAGACAAAGATAGTAGTTCGTATCCTGTGGCTGGATACAAAATTATAAATTCTGAAATCTCGTCTGCCACAGTCGCTGCAGAAGCTACAGAAGATGTTACTGAGAAAGCTACAGAAGATGATTATGATGATTATGACGATTATGATGACTACGACGATTATGATGACTACGACGATTATGATGACTATGACGATTATGATGACTATGATGAAGATATGACACAGCCCGTACAAGCAAGTAATGAACCTCCTGTATTTTATCTTTGTGACACTATGTATTGGGGAGATGGTACTTGGATAGTGAAGTACTCACCGCCTCTAGAGGCGGCAGACTTCTTGCCCGTTAGGTTAAAATACCTGTTGTAAATCGGGATTATATAAAAGCACGTTCTGTTTTGATAGCAGAACGTGCTTTTGGTTTTGCAAAAATGACATTTTCACGTCATTTTTGATGTTATGAATTGGGTGTTAAAGGGTTTCACCCTTTAAAATCCTGACGAGGGCTCTGCCCTCGACCCGCAAGCCTTTGAAAAGGCTTGACCTAAACTTTATGGTTTTGCTCCGTCAGAGTAAAGAGCGTTTAACAGTGTGCCGTAATCTTTTTTCATAAGTCCGCTCATAACTGCAAAGCCGTCCGTACCGCAGTTTATAACCTCTCTGAAGTTTTCCGCATTAATTCC
>ONBJ01000081.1 GCA_900316025.1 uncultured Eubacteriales bacterium | reverse complement strand
GTTCAGTTCCTGGTTGACCCTTCAGGTATGCAGTCAGCCTGTTACGGATATGTGAACAACCATTTCTATATGTCATCTCACCCTCAGATTATAGGCGACCTGTGCGAGCTTAAAATGTCGGATATTGCAAAAAGGCTTGTCGCATACAAATGGTACTACAGGGTAATGGGACCTTATATGCCTGCCGACCTTACTCCGTTTGATGAAGTAAAAAGAATTGTTCCCAATATACTTTATACATATAAAAAAGCTTCATTTACACATAAGAGGTTTTACCCGCTCAAAGACCTTAGCGAATGCAAAACCGATGCAGAATACAACGAGGTTATAAGGCAGGGTGCTGAAATACTTAAAAACAATATGGAACTTATTTCGGAAAAATGGGAAAGACCCGAAATATCTCTCACGGGCGGTATAGACAGCAACACTACCTTCGCTGCCGCCAACGGAATTTATGACAGGTTCAGAACCTTCAGCTATATTTCCGCTGAAAAGGAAATTATAGATGCTCAGGCGGCAAAAAAAATTGCAAAGCGTTTCAAAGTCAAACATAACGAATATAAAATTCCCGAAGGCATATATCACCTCAAGGATTACTATGAAACTGTACGTATTATCGACCATAACAACGGCTATATAGCAAAATGCAAGGATAGTGAGTACCGCAAGCATGTATTCCTTTTGCAGATGCTTAAGGCTGACGTTGAGGTCAAATCATGGGTATCAGAAACAATAAGAGCATACTGGTATAAGCACTACGGAAGAAAATCTATGCCTGAGTTATCCCCGAAGCTTTTCCGAAACCTTTATAAAATATTTATATTCAACCGTCCTCTTGCACACGAGGTAGACAAAATATTTGCGAAGTATATAGATGAATTTGAATACAGCAAAATTCCTGCACAGTATCCTCCTGCGGATATGCACTATAACGAGGTAACGTGGGGAAGCTGGGGCGGTCTGAATATCTCGGAAATGAAAATATATTCTGATATTACTTTCATTTACAATAACCGTAAATTTCTTGACCTTATGTTCAGAGTGCCTCTTGAAAAAAGAATTTCCGACCAGCACCATCTCGATATGAAGAAGCTTCTTAACAAAGAGCTTTACGATATGAACATACGTGTTGTTAATATGAAGGAAACAGACTTCAGAGCTTTTATGCTTAATGTTATTTTTACTGTAAATTCATTTCTCCCCTTTTAGTTTGATTTCGACACCATAAAATTCATGTCAAGCCTTTTTACAGGCTTGCGGTTTCCAAAGTCGGAGCATTTGGCGGGATTTTCAAGGGCAAAGCCCTTGAACACAAATAAAAAGCGTTTTCATCATTGAAAAAATCCGCTGATGAAAACGCTTTTTTAATTTGAAACAATTAAGATTATGAGATTACTGAATTCAGGTTGTAGCCGAACTTATAACTGAACTTGTATTTGTGAATTTAACGCTTGTGCTTGCCAGAGCTGTTCCCGAAGCACTTGCCATACTCTTTATTGTAGTTGAAAGAGTAAATGTTCCTGACTTCTTTGCAACGAGCTTAACAATCTCAAGGTTTGAAGCTGTAGTTGCTGTGTAGGGTGAACCGCTTGCAGCTGTAGCTGTAACATTGATAGTACCTGCTGTCTTTGTTCTTACGCTCTCAGTACCGCCCTGATTCAGCTTCATAGTTGTTACACCGTCTGTGCTGTAGTTTGTGTAAAGGTCAAATGCGTCTGCGTTATACTTTGTTACCAATGTATATGTGCCAATCTTGCTGTTTGTCTTTGCCTTTACTGTGTAAACAATAATATCACCCTTGTTTACAAATATGCTCTTACTTACTGCACCTATCTTGTCGGGGTCTGCAACTGTTATTGATGACGATGAAGTAACTGAAAGATTGCTGCCCTTCTTTATACCTTTGCCGTCTTTATCAGCGATATAATTCAATACAGCAGAAATTGTAAATGTTCCGCTCTTCTTAGCTACAAACTTAACAGTCTGAAGATTTGTCAGACTACTTATATTGTAATTTGAACCGCCTGTAGCAACACTTACTTCAGTAGTTATTTTTCCTGCTGTTTTGGTATCTACGTTTTCAACACCGCCCTGAGAAGCAACGATAGTATTTACACCGTCCTTGCTGTAGCTTGTGTAAAGACCGAATTCTGAAGAATTGTAGTTTGTTGTTATGCCGAATGCACTTACAAGACTTGCTGATTTAGCCTTCAAGTTGAAAACTACTATATCACCTGTAGCAACCTGTATGCTCTTGCTTACTTCTGCAACGCTCTCATCGCCAACGTGTCCTACCTTTGTAAGAGTTGTCTTTACGCTTACGTTTTCGCCTACAGAATTAACATCATCTGATGTGTCTATAGCGTCTTCAATAGTACTGTAAAGATAAGATGTTGTAGCATTCTTGATTTCTACTGTAAATGTTACAACCTTCTTCTCTGTCGATACTGCTATACCTGACATTGAACCTGTACTTGCCGTATAGGAAACTCTGTCCTTGAGGGGATTTGAAGATTCTGCTGTAGAGCCTTCGACAGCACTCTCAGGAGCAGTCATAAGCAAAGTTCCCGAAACTTCGTTTGCAATATATGTTCCTGCATTCTGTCCCTGATTAGCATAGTATTTGTCTGTAAGAACCATAGTATTGTTCACGGAATCAGTATTAACCTTAAAAGCATCTGCCGATGTAGGAGTTGCAGAGTTCTGGTTAATAAATGTGTGACCAACATATCCTGAAATTGCTGTAGGATTTGATGACTGATATGCAACTGTTACATTAACAAGGTCACCCACTTCAAACTGATAAGAACCTCTGTCTACAGCCTTGTTTGCAAGCTGTGTCTGAGTAGATTTTTCCTTGTCATAAACAGCTCCTGAAAAATCACTTACGTAAATTGTCGCTTTACTATCTGCTGCAGAAACAGGAATTGCTGCTATGCCAACCATAGACATAACCGTTGCGGCAGATAATACTGTACTGATTACTTTCCTCAATGGAATTCCTCCTTAAAAAATAAAAAATTTGTGTAACCTCACATTCTTACATTCAAATTATACACTATTTATAAAAATATCGCAACTATTTAAAAAGTATCATTTCAAATTTTACGTATAGAACAAATACATAAATATTTTTTGTTCAATTTTACTTTGAAAATTTCAGTTCGGAAAAAATTTACTGAAATTTTAACATTACTATTGAAAAAATTTTTTTATTGTTATATTATATATTTATAACAATTTATATTTATTTATATAATAAACTTTGTGAACTAACTACAATTAAATGAAAGGAGTAAACTGATTAAATGAAACTACGTAAAAAAACAGCTATCCGTATTTTGACCGCATTTATGGCACTGGCTATGGTAAGCACCAATGTTATAAACACATCTTTTATTACCGTAAGTGCAGTTGAAACCGTTACAAAAACAGCTTCATCATCTTCCATAGAAGGATATTGCGGTGAAAATGTACAGTATAAGCTGGAAAACGGCACTCTCACAATAAGCGGAAAAGGTGATATGTACAATTATAACTATAAAGGCACATCTTACAGTTCTGTACAATACACACCTTGGAAAGATTATACCGAAGAAATAACCAATGTGGTTATTCTTGATGGTATTACAGGAATTGGCAGTTATACTTTCTATGACTGCTCTTACGTAACAAGCGTACAGATAGCAGATACTGTATCATATATCGGAGATTATGCTTTCTGCAATGTCGGCAAATACGGCAGTT
>ONBJ01000047.1 GCA_900316025.1 uncultured Eubacteriales bacterium | reverse complement strand
GCTTTCGATACCTGCAACACACCTACAAAAAATACTTTTTCTTTTGTTTTATCCCACTCATACACTCATTAGTTCTTTAAAAACTTGGAAACTGGTATAACAAGGGAAATAAACTGCTTGAAAAAAGAAAGGTAAAGGAGGTTGCCGAACAATGAGTCTTCTGGAAATAAAAAATCTTTGCAAGGAATATAATGGTGTAGTACCTTTGAAAAACATCAATCTGACGGTCGAACGGGGTGAAGTCATAAGCATAATTGGTCCGTCAGGTACAGGAAAATCTACTTTGCTGCGTTGCATAAACCGTCTTGAAACACCCTCTTCGGGTTCTGTCATTATTGACGGCGAAGATGTGTGTCAGGAAGGAACTGACCTTACCGCTGTACGAAAAAAGGTATGTATGGTATTTCAGTCTTTCAATCTTTTTGAACACAAAAGTATAATCGAAAATATCATTATGCCACAAACAGACCTTCTCGGAAAAACACATGAGGAAGCACGGACTGAAGCACTTTTACAACTTCGGCGGGTAGGACTGGAAGAGAAAGCCTATAATATGCCGAATGAACTTTCAGGCGGTCAGAAACAGAGAGCCGCTATTGCCAGAGCACTCGCTATGAAACCACAGATGATGCTTTTTGATGAACCGACAAGTGCCCTTGATCCCACTATGGTAACAGAAGTCAAAAATGTTATCCGTCATCTTGCAGAAGACGGAATGACTATGCTTATAGTGACACATGAAATGCGACTGGCAAAAGATATTCCCACACGTGTACTGTATATGGATAAGGGAGAAATTTACGAACAGGGAACACCTGAAATGATTTTCAATGCTCCTCAGAAAGAACTTACCCGTGCATTCGTACTCAGAATAACCATCTGGAACTGGTCAACTGACAAAGACGGCAAAGATTTTATTGCTATGATTGCTTCTCTTGAAGAATTCTGCCATAGTTGTTTTATGAGTAGAAAAATGATGAATAGTTGTGAACTCGTCTTTGAAGAAATTTATTCCGGTTATTTTATGCCACTGTTTGATAAAGAAAAAACAAGCAGTGCCGTATTTATCCTTGAAGCTCAGGGAGAAAATGAAAAACTGACGCTTAAGGAAATACGGCTGTATTTGAAATAAAACCTTAATTTTTAAAAAGAGTGGACAAAAATTTTCTGACTGAGCGGTTGGAAATCAGATAGTTTCAGAGCAAAATTTTCATATGAAAATTTTGGATTTTTACGGAGAGTTAAAGGGTTGTCCCCACCTTAAAAATGCTCCTTAAAATTTATTCTGAAAAATAAAAATTAAGGAGTTACGGATATTCGGCGATATAGCAGGTAAATTTTAACGTAAGTTCGACAAGTAATTAAAAAGATAAATGATTTTATACTGTTTAATACATAATATATTAGAGTTTTATGTATTTTAATATTTATAATATTACTGGCAAAAAACAAGGAGTAATTTTTTGGGATAAAATATCACTTTCGGGTGTAAAAATTTCTTAGAGCCTGTTTAATATCCTTACACACGCATCTTTTTGGCATATTTTGCCGATAACTGCGTCAAAAATGCTCGGAATACGTCAGTATTCCTGTGTTTTTTCCTTGTTCTCAACAAAATGCTGCTCAAAAAGCTACATATGTCAAGATATTAAACAGGCTCTCAGATGGTTACTTGGGCTTTTATTTGTTTACTTTTAAATAGATACTAAACAGGTTCTAAGAAAGAGAGTTTAAGGGCTTTTCCCTTAAAAATCCTACCAAAGGCTCCGCCTTTGGAAACCGCAAGCCTTTAAAAAGGCTTGACCTAAATTTTATGTTTTGTTGGTTTATTGTATTATGAAAAGGCAGGGCTGATATGAAAGAGAACAGAGGTATAATAGTAAGGCTGCTGGGAGGCTTTTACTATGTTGATGTTGGTGACAGTGTTATTGAATGTAAGGCAAGGGGTATTTTCAGGAAAAGAGGATTATCGCCCGTTGTAGGGGATAATGTTGTAATTTCGATAGAAAAAGAGGGATATGCGGCTATTTCGGAAGTGCTTCCGAGAAAGAACAGTATAGTACGTCCTGCTGTTGCGAACATAGACAAGCTTTTTATAGTATCGTCCGTCTGTGAGCCTGATCCTAATCTGTTTATAATAGATAAGATGACGGCAACGGCATTTTACAAGAATATTGAGCCTGTTATAATTTTTTCAAAGTCAGATATGATGTCGGCAGATAAGTATATGGGAATATATGAGAAGTCGGGAATAAAGGCGGTATCCTTTTCTACAAAAACGGGAGAGGGTGCGGAAGAGGTAAGAGATTTATTAAAGGACAGTGTTGTTGCTTTTACGGGAAATTCAGGCGTGGGAAAATCTTCACTGCTGAATTATCTTTTTCCCGAGCTTGATATTGCGACAGGAGATATAAGCAAAAAGCTGGGCAGAGGTAGGCATACCACGAGAAGTGTGGAGCTTTATAAAACGGAAAGCGGATATGTAGCAGATACGCCGGGATTTTCGACTGTTGACCTTGAACGTTATGAAATTATATCAAAGGATATGCTGGCAGAAACATTTCCAGAATTCAGGGATTATATAAATACGTGTCAGTTTACATCGTGTGCCCATATATGCGAAAAGGGCTGTAAGATAATCGAGGCAGTAAAGCAGGGAAAAATAAGCAAATCAAGACATAAAAGCTATGTTGATATGTACAATGAGGTCAAGGATATAAAGGAATGGCAGAAGAAATAAAAAGAAGATGTGTGATAATATGTGCGTCACCGTACAGTCAGCCTGATTTCATAAGGGAAAGTATAGATGTGAATGATTATGTCATATGTGCGGACGGTGGCTTTGATACTGCACTGAAAGCAGGGGTAAAACCTGATATTGTTATCGGGGATTTTGATTCAAAGAAAAAGGAAAGCGATGTAAATATAAAAAGTATTGTTCTTCCTGTAGAAAAAGATGATACGGACGGTATATACTGCGTAAGATATGCGATGTCGGAAGGATTTGAAGAATTTCTGATTTTGGGAGCTACGGGCGGCAGAGCAGACCATATGTATGCCAATTTATCGCTTCTTAAATTTATTTATAAGAAAAACGGTTACGGTATTCTGGAGGACAAGTTCACATATATAATGTACACGGAAGAAAAACTGATTATCAGCAGCGAAAAAGGAAAAACAGTATCGGTTCTGCCATTTGGTTGTGAGAGTGCCGAGGTTACTCTGAAAGGATTTAAATATAAGGCGGACAGGCTTGTTATGGATTCAGTATTTCCGATAGGTATAAGTAATGTAGCCGTTTCGGACGATGCGGAGGTATGTGTACACAGCGGCGGAGTTATTGTTATTGTCAACAAGAGCATAAATTTGTAAATTTTTTTAAAATAGAGCAAATAAACTGTTGTTTTTTATATATTTATGTTAAAATACGAACTAAGAAGCTTATTGGCTATGTAATTCCTTAAAATTAATACATTTATACAAGGAAAGGATTGAAGAAAATTATGAGAAAATTATTGAGAGCTGCCTTAAGTGTTGTACTCAGTGCTTTGTGTATTGTTATAAGTATACCGACAGCAGGGGCAGCGTTTGCGGACGATATGCTTTCAAAAATGACGCTTGAGGAAAAAATAGGTCAGATGATAACCGTAGCTGTCCGCAACTGGGACGGAGAAGGTATGACTATCCTTGAAAGTGAAGCTGCTGATATTATTAAAAACAACTCGGTAGGCGGAGTAATACTCTTTGCCGAAAATTTTGAAAACACTCAGCAGACAGTAAAGCTTGTGAATGATTTGCAGAGTGCCGCTGTTTCAAGCAGAAACAAGATACCACTTTTTGTATCTGTAGACCAGGAGGGCGGTGCGGTTGTACGTTTAAGACAAGGTACGGCACTTCCCGGAAATATGGCACTAGGAGCTGCAAACAGTGAGGAAGATGCCGAAAAAGCAGGCGATATTCTCGGAAAGGAACTTAAAGCATTAGGCTTTAATGTGGATTTTGCTCCTTCTCTGGACGTAAACAGCAATCCGTTGAATCCGATTATAGGTTTAAGGTCATATTCGTCAAATCCTGAGCTTGTCAGAAAGCTTGGAGTAAGAACTATTGCAGGTATTCAGAAAAATAATGTTGCGGCTGCGGCAAAGCACTTCCCCGGTCACGGAGATACATCGGAGGATTCACATTCAAATCTGCCGTCCGTCAACAAGTCTATGGAGGAAATAGAAAAGTGTGAGCTTGTTCCGTTCAAAAAGGCTGTTGAAAACGGCGTGGATATGGTTATGACTGCACATATACAGTTTCCTCAGATAGAAACACAGACTATAAAGTCTGAGAGTACAGGTGATGAGATATATCTGCCTGCTACGCTTTCAAAAACGTTTGTTACTGATATTCTTAGAAATAAGTTCGGTTTTAACGGAGTTGTTACTACGGACGCTATGAATATGGGGGCAATATCCGAAAACTTTGGTGTTACTCAGGCGTGTATACTTGCGATAAATGCAGGTGTTGACGTTCTTCTTATGCCTGTATCGCTGACAGGTGAGGAAAGCGGTACGGAACTGGCTTCTCTTATCGGAAATCTTACTTCTGCGGTAAAAGATGGTGTTATCAAGGAAGAAACCGTAAATGCGGCAGTAAGACGTATACTTGAACTTAAAGAAAAGCGTGGAATTAACAATTATTCCCCTGTATCGGCAGAAACTGCATTTGCAGTTGTTTCAAGTGCGGAAAATCACGAAGCAGAGGACAATATAGCAACAAAAGCTGTAACTGTTCTTAAAAATGATAACAATACCTTGCCGTTCAAGCCTGAAAATAATCAGAAAGCTGTTTTTGTGACCGCTTACGGAAATGAAAAGGCTAACTGCGAATATGCAATAACAAAGCTTATATCTAAAAATGCAGTTCCGAAAATGGACTATGAGATTTACTGCTATAACGAGGGCGATGATACGGAAACAATACTCGATGCAGTACGCAGTGCGGATTATGTATTTACATTCACAGAGATGAATGCTATGTATGATATAATGCCCGACAGCATAAATACATCTGTTCCAAGAGCTGTTATTGAATGTGCAAAGGAGAACAACAAAAAGTATGTGGTTGTAAGCATAGGCAATCCTTACGATGCTGCAAATTATACGGATACTGCCGCACTTATGGTGGCTTACGGCTGTATAGGTATGGACAGTTCAGATACGGACGGCTCGCAGCCTGCAACATATGCCTACGGCCCTAATATAATGGCGGCTGTTGAAACGGCTTTCGGATATAAAAATCCCTTTGGTGTTCTTCCTGTGGATATTCCCAGAATAAGAGAGGACGGCTCAATGGATACAACTCAGGTTGTATTTCCGTTCGGCAGCGGTCTTACATATGCAAATACTTCAAGACCTTCAGAAAAGCCTGCTCAGGTTGCTACCGTACAGACTGCAACCACCGCTTCAGACAAGCACGAAAGCGGCAAAAAGGGTATTATTCAGAAACTTCAGGATAACGGAAGCTTTAATATTGTAGTGGCATTGTGTGTTGCTTCTGTTGTAGTGCTTATCGTTATTATAATAGTATCTGCAAGCGGTAAAAAAGACAGCAGAAAAAAATCCTACGCAGCAAAACGTAAGCAGGATAACTGATACTGACAAATTTCTTTTATAAAAAAATAAATCTGCGGTTTTGCTCAGGCTGCGATTGCAAGCGTCAAAAGACAAGTCTTTTGACATGAAAAGTGCATATGCACTTTTCACTTGCGGAATTTCCGCAAGGTGCTTGCAATCGCCTCAGCGAAGCCGCAGGTTTTTTCTGCATATATTATTTGACTGAAAAAATATCTTTAAAAAAGGCTGTTAATTTGCTATAATAAAAGAAATTTTTATGATAAAGGATTGTTTTTTATGTCAGGTATTTTTGACGTACACGCTCATTATGATGACGAAAAATTTGATACGGACAGGGAAGAAGTATTGTCCTCTATGGCTGAAAAGAATGTCATATGTATAGTAAACGCAGGAACTGATATTGAAACGTCACGCAAGACGCTGAATTACTGTGAAAGATATGACTTTATGTATGGTGCAGTAGGAATACATCCTGAATGTGCAGATAATCTTCCGCAGGATTATTTAAAAGAAATAGAAAATATGGCTATGCACGAAAAAGCCGTTGCCATAGGTGAAATCGGACTTGATTATTACTGGGACGGTGTTCCGAGAGATATTCAGAAAAAAGTTTTTACAGAACAGCTTGAACTTGCATATAAGCTTTCAATGCCCGTTGTGATACACGACAGGGACGCACACGGCGATACTATGGAAATCCTGAGAAAATACAAGCCAAAGGGAATTATGCACTGCTTTTCGGGAAGTGTTGAGATGTGCAGGGAAATAGTAAATCTGGGAATGTCAATAAGCTTAGGCGGTGTGGTTACGTTTAAAAATGCAAGGCACAGCGTCGAGGTTGCAAAGTATATTCCGCTTGACAGGCTTATGCTTGAAACCGATGCTCCTTATCTTGCCCCCGTACCGTTCAGGGGAAAGCGGTGTGATTCATCTATGATTATGATGACCGCTGAAAGAATAGCTGAAATAAAGGGTATTTCTGTTGAGGAGCTTCTGAAAATAACGGCGGAAAATGCCTGTAGAATGTATGGTATAGTTTTATGATAAGACGTAAAAATTTTATGTCAGGAATGTTGTTGTTCCTGCTCTTTATGAGAATGTGTATTTTTACAGTATTTGCCGAAAGTATCATATACAGCGGTCTTGACGTACCTAAGCAGGTTATGAAAGGAAAAATTATAACGGCAGGTTTAACGGCAAGATGTGATAAACCTGTGGGAGTTGTTATTTTTACCATAAGAATGACAAACGGTTTTGAATATAAGGAATGTAAGGTCAATGACGGAAGCAGCGGATATATAGTAAGCTGTTGTGATAATAACGAGGTGAACATAACATACATAAACCCGTCGGGAATTGATATAGGTACAGAAAAGAAGCTCGTTGATATAAAGCTCAAAGCCGCAGACATCGTATGTACAGGTGAACTTGAGGTTTTCACGACAGATGCGGCAAGTCTTGATGAAAAGCTTCTTGAACATTCCCAAAGTATGAAATACAGCATTGATATAACAGAGAAAGTAACATCAAATTCTGCTGCGGCAGGAAGGCAGACGGATTCAAAGAGTTCATCAATCAGCAGAACAGCTTCTGCAGCCGACAAAAGCAATACGAAATCCGTTCCGACACAAAATGGAGTAAGCATTAAAAGTACAGATGAAGTATTGTATGAGGAACTGTCATCGGACAATGCCGCTTTTACACAGACAGAGGTAAGGAACTCTGACAATTCGCTTTCTATGTTCATTATGGGCGGAGTTTTTGCTTCGGGTATGGCTCTGGTGATTTTTGTAAGCTATCGGTTGGGAAAATCTCACAGTGGGGAAAATAACAGGCACAAAAATGAACAAAATGAACAAAATGAACAAAATGAACAAAATGAAAATTAAAAAAGTCTGAATGATTTTGTTGAACAAACTTTTTTTATATGATATAATCTAGTGTACTTTAGATTATCAGAAATAAGGTGGCAGACTGATGAATATAAAAGGGCTTTTTGTCGGAGAAACAGATAACACTTTTATTCAGTTTTTCAGATATTGCTTTGTCGGTGGTTTTGCGTTTCTTGTTGACTTCGGAGTGCTTACATTCTTGGTTGAGGTTTTCGGAGTTCCTCACGTTGCGGCTGCAACGATTTCATTTATAGCAGGACTGGCGACAAACTATGTATTGAGTACATTCTGGATTTTCAGAAATTCAAAGGTAGACAACAAGCTTGCAGAATTTGCGATATTTGCTCTTATAGGTGTTGTGGGACTGCTTATCAATGATGCGATAATATGGCTGTTTCAGGATATTTTAGGTGCAAATCTTATGCTTGGAGGATTTGCGGAAAACGCAAAGTATTATATAATAAGTGGCGTGCAGTATTATATGGTAGGTAAGATAACCGCCACGGTAGTTTCGTTTATATGGAATTTTGTGGCAAGAAAGGTTATACTTTTCAGAAAAAAAGGTTGACAGATATTTTTTTGTGATAATATCACGGAAAGGATAAGATATGAAAAAGAAGGTTATTGTAATAGGAGCAGGTCCTGCGGGACTTACGTCTGCATATGAGCTTTTGTCAAAGTCTGATGACTATGATGTCACGGTTTTTGAGGAGAGCGAGCAGTTCGGAGGTATATCAAGGACGGTAAATTATAAGGGAAACCGTATGGATATGGGCGGACACCGTTTCTTTTCAAAAGTTCCCGAGGTAAACGAATGGTGGGAGAAAATGCTTCCTACTCAGGGTTCTTTGCCGTATGACGATATTGTACTTCAGAGAGAAGCCACAATAGTAAGCGGAGGCCCTGACCCTGAAAAGTCAGACCGTGTAATGCTCAGAAGAAGCCGTCTGTCACGTATATTTTTCAAGAGCAAATTTTTTGATTACCCTATATCTCTTAAATTTGAAACTATAAAGAATATGGGTTTCGGTACAACCATTGTTGTAGGTTTCAGCTATCTTAAAAGTGCAATCTTCAAGAGAAAAGAAAATTCACTTGAGGATTTCTATATAAACCGCTTCGGCAAAAAACTTTATTCTATGTTCTTTGAGAATTATACGGAAAATCTCTGGGGCAGACACCCCAGCGAAATTTCACCCGAATGGGGTGCTCAGAGAGTAAAGGGACTTTCCATAAAGGCAATTCTCGGGGATATATTCGGAAAGATATTCAACAAAAAGAACAGAAAGGTAGAAACCTCACTTATTGAGGAATTTGCATATCCTAAGCTTGGCCCCGGTCAGTTGTGGGAGCTTACCGCCTCAGAGATTGAAAAAATGGGCGGAAAAATCATAAAAAGTGCAAAGGTAACAAAAATTTTAAAGGATAAAAACAATGTCCTTGAAGGTATAGCCTATGAGAAAAACGGAAAGGAAACAACATTTTACGGCGATTATGTAATATCCTCAATGCCTGTAAAGGATTTGGTAGAGGGTATGAATGACGTACCCGAAAAGTACAGGAACATAGCTTCGGGACTTCCTTACAGAGATTATATGACGGTAGGTGTTCTCATACCGCACCTCAATCTTGAAAACAAGACAAATAAAAAGACAATCGGAAATATAGTGCCTGATGACTGGGTATATGTACATGACAGAAACGTTAAAATGGGACGTTTCCAGATTTATAACAACTGGTCGCCGTATCTTGTAAAGGATATAGAGCATACGGTATGGATGGGACTTGAATATTTCTGCAACGAGGGCGACAGTATGTGGTCTATGAGTGATGACGATTTCGGTAAAATGGGTATCAGTGAAATGGTCAAAATGAAGCTTATCGACAGCGAAAGCGATGTAATAGACTATCACGTTGAAAGAGTTAAGAAGGCATATCCCGCTTATTTTGATACATATGAGCATATGGACGATTTGAGAAGCTATATCGATAAAATTCCCAATCTTTTCTGTGTAGGAAGAAACGGACAGCACAGATATAACAATCTTGACCATTCAATGTGTACGGCTTTTGAAGCGGTAAAGAATATTCTTGCAGGTGTTACGGATAAGAGCAATATATGGGACGTAAACACAGAAAAGGAATATCACGAATCAAAATAACAGAGAGGTTTTAAGTTATGAGTTCAACTACAGGTTCTGTACCGACAGAACACAGGGGAATGAGCAGACTTGAAGAAATATTTTCTGTTTTTGCACAGCACCCGTTCATATCGCTGGCGGTTATGTGCATATGCAGTGCCTGCATATTTATGGGAAATGGTGACAGGGAACTTTCACCGTTTTCTTTGTCTGTAGTATTTTCCGTATACCTGATTTCTGCTTTTTCAGTAACTTTTATTTTATGTAGGGACTGCATAAAGGATAAATTCAATAAATACTTAATCTTTGGAATAAGCACGGCGGCAGGGCTTACAGTACTTATTTATATTGCTGAAATTAAAGAAAATATATCGCTGGTATTTTTATTTTTCGTAATTACGGCTTTTCTGCTTTTGTTTGTATCTTTGAGAAACTATACCATAGACACAAAACATATTGCAGGCATTATAATACTTCTGGGATTTGGATTAAGGCTTACCTATATACTTTACACTACTGTTTACGAGCGTCAGCACGATAACGGCACACTCGGACAGGTAGGAGGACATCTGGGTTATATATCCAGTTTCTGGAATGACCTTTTTTCTCTTCCTAAGGAGAATGCTAAGGAGATTTATCAGTACTATCACCCTCCGCTGCACCATTTTACTGTCGGAGTATTTCTGAACATACTTAAATTTTTCGGATACAGCGATATAAAAGAAGTCGGCGAGTGTATACAGTATGTTACGCTGTTTTATTCGTCTGCGTGTATGGTGCTTATGTATAAGCTTTTAAGAGTATTCAATATAAGCAAAGTTCCGCTTCTGCTTGGATTGTCAGTTACAGCGTTTCACCCTACATTCCTTATACTGGCAGGCAGTGTAAACAATGATATGCTTTCAATATTGCTTATGCTTGCAGCCGCTCTGAATACGGTATATTACTATAAAAACAGTACATATGCCAATATAATTAAGATTGCATTATGTGTAGGTCTGGCTATGCTGAGTAAGATGTCAGGCTGGATGGTTGCACCTGCCATAGCGGTTGTATTCATAGCCGTAATGATAAAACAGAAAAACAAAAGGCTTGATATTGTAAAACAGTGGGTTGTCTTTGGGGTAATATGTGTACCGCTGGGACTTGTATGGAGTATACGCTGTCTTATAAAGTATGATATGCCGCTCGGCTATGTAATGAAGCCTGATGAAAGTTTTGCTATGTATCTTGGCAACAAATATACTTTTTTACAAAGGCTTACCGATTTCAGCTCATTTCAGTTTGACAGCGTGTATGACCAGTATGGCTGGTATCACTGCCCCTACTATGAATATAATCCTACAATAGCTCTTTTTAAAACCTCGATGTTTGACGAGGCACAATATTCAGCTCCGCTTGATTTCTGGGCAGTTTCTCTTTTCTTGATAAACATTGTGCTTGCACTTGTTGCCGTTGCTGCGATGATATATGTTCTTATAAGCAGAAAAAGTATGATGGACAGCATAATGAAGGTGTTTTTCACTTTATTGTATGCCGTACCTGTAGTTTCATATTATATATTCTGTGACCAGTATCCTTTTACCTGTACAATGAACATACGTTATGCAGTTATGTCAATTTTTACGGGAGCATTTTTCCTTTCGGCTATGCTGAATATTCTTATGAAAAATAACGTTTCTGCTTTGAAAAACAATACGAATAAATCAGGCATACTGATTTTGAATAATATTGCAGTATACGGTACTGCGGTTGTAATCATTCTGTTTTCGTTTTTTGCCGTTGTAACGTATATTATGATAGGCTGTGTGCCGCCGATATATGACGGTGTAGTACTTATTTAGCCTGTGATTTTATAAATCAGACATTATCCAGCTTTTATTCAGGAAAACGTAACAAAAAGCCATCAGCTTTGTATAAGTACACGGCTGATGGCTTAGTTCTGTTAAAAATCTGTGAAAATGCAAGCACACGGGATTTAATTTCAGATTGCAGATTGATTTTATTACATAAAGACAATATATCCATATTTTAATTTCCAATATAACATTATGTCGACTGTTATTATAAAAGATACCAGTTTCCAAGTTTTTAAAGAACTAATGAGTGTATGAGTGAGATAAAACAAAAGAAAAAGTATTTTTTGTAGGTGTGTTGCAGGTATCGAAAGCGTTCAAAAATAATTCATGCCAAATAG
>ONBJ01000022.1 GCA_900316025.1 uncultured Eubacteriales bacterium | reverse complement strand
ATGAGGCAAACCCTTCCCGTACTCCCTACGGTACTGTTGTCTTACGAACAACTTTTGGAAACCCTATATGTATATTTTAGCAACACATATTTATATTGTTAAGGAAAAAGTCAGCCTTGCGGCTGACGGGCAATTCATCCCTCCACCTAAGAGGTGGGGGACTTCTTGCCCATTTAGGTTAAATAATAGTCTGAGGTGCTGCAATGGACATATATACGTTATGTGATGAAATACAATTACAAACGGAAGTCAAATCCCGTGTGTTTGATTTTTTTAATGATTTTGATTTTACTGCTGTTGACAAGCAATTAAAAGCCTTTCGGGATTATGAAAAGATGTCCGAATCACTGGCGGAACTTCAAATAATACTCGGTGAGGATACGGACAATATCAAAATACTTGCGTGTATGCTCAAAGCGTCTGCCGATGCTTATGAAGTTTTTAAGAAAAAGGGTATCAGCGACGAAATATATTTCGCAACGATGAAGTGCTACACACGGTTTATTGAAGAAACCAATCAAATGACAGGCAGGCTGTATTTTGACCGCTATTGGTGGACAACACGTCAGGCAGGCTGTCACCTGTTCAGAATCGGCGAGCTGGAGTATGAGATGAAACATATTGACGGAAGTATCGTTATCGGTATTCATATTCCGTCAGATGCGGATTTTTCGCCTTCTGCAGTTGATGATTCCATAGCAAGTGCGAGGCGGTTTTTCTCAAAATATTATCCCGAGCTGTCAAATGCCGAATACCGATGCCATTCATGGCTTCTGGATAGTCAGCTAAGAGGAATGCTTAAGAAAGACTCCAATATCCTTCATTTTCAAAACCTCTTTGAAATATTTGACGAGGGCGAAATCGGTTCGGATTTTTTAGAATGGTTGTATCATACGAAATCAACTGATTATTCTATTCTGCCCGAAAACACATCTTTACAAAAGAGTGTAAAGAAACATCTTCTTTCTGGCGGAGTAATCAGGAATGCTTATGGGAAGTATGATATTTGACAATGAGCGAGTTCTTTGTGTCAACTTTTATTACACAAAACCATATATATTGTACAAAAAATATTGACAGATAATCGGTTTGATATGTATAATAACAACAGAGATTATGTGTTTACTTACAGTAAAAAACAGTAATGACATAATTCTCAATTTGATTATAGGAGGCGTAATAAAGATATGAAAAAAACTTACCCGTTGACGGCAGCACAGAATATGCACTATCAGTGGATAAAAGAGTACAAGACACAACAGGTGTCAGGTCTTAGCATCGTTGCGGCTTTTCAGGCAGATATTGATATTCCTCTGCTTAAAAGAAGCATCGAACTGGAAAAAGAAAGGTACTCATGCCTGAGGCTTCGTTTTACAAAGCCCGATGAAAACGGCGAAATTCAGCAGTATATCGCAGATTGTGAGCCTGAGGATATGATGGAAATGGATTTTACCTCCATGACTATGAAGGAAGCTGACAATATAATGCAGAATCTGGCTTATGAAACCTTTGACGGCGACGATATTCCTATGTGTGAGTTCCGTATTGTAAAGCTTCCCGAAAATTATACGGGTTTCTTTGTACATATGGATCACCGACTCAATGACTCTGTCGGCGTTGCAGTTATGGCTACGGATATTATGAATCTGTATAAACACCTGAAATTCGGCGAGGATTATCCCGCTCCGCTTGCGGATTTTGAAAAGGTGCTGATATCCGACCTGAAAAAAGCTTCAAACGAAAAACGTCTTGCAAAAGCAAAACGCTTCTGGGACGAACAGCTTGATACTTACGGAGAACCGCTTTATTCGGATATTCAGGGACCTTCCGTATTGGAAAAAGCACGCAAAAAACATAATAACCCTGAACTCAGGGCGGCTGATATAGAAAGAAAAGAGCTTTTTGTAGCTGTCAAGGACTATCAGCTTGAGGTTGACAGTATGCAGCGTGCCATTAATTTCTGCCTGAACAATATGATATCCCCGACCAATCTTCTCCTGCTTGTCATCAGAACATATCTTTCAAAGATGAACAACGGTCAGGAAGATATTACAATCGAGAATTTCATTTCAAGACGTTCCACAAATGACGAACTCACTTCAGGCGGCAGCCGCACTATCTGTTTCCCGTGCAGAACAGTTATTTCGGGCGATACCAGCTTTATTGACGCTGCAAGAATGATTCAGAACCATCAGAACCATCTGTATATGTTCAGCGGCTATGACCCTGAGCTTATCAGAGCCGAAATGAAAAAACGCTACAATACCCCCGATGATACTACATACGTCAGTGTTTATCTGACATACCAGCCTCCGCTGAATACAAAAGATTTGAACCCTCACGCAGAAAAAATGCCGATTTATGTCAAGTGGTTCGCAAACGGAGCAGCAACAAAGAAAATGTATCTCACAGTATCGCATCTGCCTGACAGAAAGCTGAATTTCTCATATCACTATCAGACAGCAGAGCTGACAGAAAAAGATTGTGAAAGAATGTATTATTATATGATGAGAATACTTTTCAGGGGTATTGAAGATCCTGGAAGAACAATTTCCGAAATTATAGATATGGTATAACTTAATATTGAAAGGAGTTATCAGGTTATGGAAAATATGGAAAAACAATTCAAGAAAATTGCGGAACGCTATTGCTCAGTCAAAGCGGAGGATATAACAAACGATATGAATCTCAGAAACGACCTCGGACTGAGTTCTCTGGATCTTATGACCCTGTTGGGAGATGTTGAGGACGAACTCGATATTGAATTTGAATTTGGCGAGGACGAAAGCAAGCTGGCTGGTATCGTAACAGTTGAGGACGCTCTGAATCTGATGAAAGAGTATATGGACTGATACTTTGGAGGAAATAAATGGCAAAAACAATCTATACTATGTGGCAAAGATGTGAAGCGGATTACTCCGAACTTCCTGCCGTACGCTGGCTTGTCAAAAAGAAAGTCAATGAACGCAGTTACGGCGAACTTTCCGCCGCTGTTAAAGAAATCAAAAAGGGCTTTGCCGCAGAAGACTTTTCCCATACACATATAGCACTTATCGGTCTTAGTTCCGCAAATTGGATTGAGGCATATATGGCTGTTGTCACAAGCAATAACGCCGCTGTACCTATGGACTCGGGTTTACCTGCCGAAGACCTGACAGACCTCGTTTACCGTTCAGATTCTGAGGGTGTATTTCTCGATGAAAAATTTGTCGCTCTTGTTCCCAAAATCAGGGAAAGCTGTCCTAAGGTAAGGAAAATCTGGCTACTTTCGGGTGAGGCAGATGAGGGAACAGAAACTGTTGACGAACTGAAAGCAGCAGGTCAGGGATATGACGAACCCGAACCGCCTGCTGAAGATGATATATCTATGATTGTATATACATCAGGCACTACAGGAAAAAGCAAGGGTGTTATGCTCACACAATCCAACCTTTATTCAAATATTGAAGCGGTTCTGTATGATGAAGGCCCGGGACTGATATTCCTCAGTGTTCTTCCTGTTCATCATTGTTTCTGTCTGGTTATGGACTGGCTCAACGGCTTCTGGATGGGTTCTGTAATCTGCATAAATGATAATCTTATGCATATGATAAGAAACATAGGCATATTCCAGCCTGACGTAATGCTTATGGTACCGCTTATGCTTGAAACCATATACAAGCGTCTGAAATCGCTCGGAACAGATGTTCCTCCCACAGCACTGGCACAGAAGGTATTTGGCCCTAAGCTTAAACGTATCTTTACAGGCGGTGCTCATCTTGACCCTTATTATATTGATGAGTTTGAAAAATACGGTATAAGTATATATGAAGGTTACGGTATGTCTGAATGTTCCCCTGTCATAACAAACAACAGGGAGGGAAACTCTAAAAAAGGCTCAATAGGAAAACCGTTATCCAATGTTGAGGTAAAATTTGAGAACGGCGAAATTCTTGTCCGTGGTACAAGCGTAATGAGAGGTTACTACAAAATGGAACAGGAAACTGCCGAAACCCTCAGGGACGGCTGGCTTCATACGGGTGACAAAGGATATATGGACAAAGACGGCTTTATTTTCATAAACGGCAGGGTTAAAAACCTGATTATCCTTTCTAACGGAGAGAACATCTCACCTGAAGAAATAGAGGGCAAGCTGGCTCTGAATGATCTGATAGCTGAAATTATTGTAACGGGTGAGGATAATCTGCTTACAGCCCGCATTTATCCCGAACAGGAACTTGTTGCCAATATGAGCGAAGATGAAGTCGCTGCTGCACTGCAAAAAATCCTCGATGGCTACAACAAGACACAGCCTACCTATAAACAGCTTTCAAGATTGGTGGTAAGGAAAAATCCTTTCTTAAAAAATGCCTCCAGAAAAATAATTCGTCACGAAGTGTTAAAAGATGAACCAACAGAATAAAATTATAACTAATCTGATTGAAACAAAATACACACATATTTCAAAAACAGACAAACTTCCGATTTGTGTTTTACGCATTGAGCCTGAAAATCCTGAGGATATAAAGGGTATCGTACAGATTATACACGGAAAAAATGAGCATAAAGGCAGATATACGGCATTTATGAGGTTTCTTGCGTCCAACGGGTATCTTACGATTATCAATGAACACCGTGGACACGGTGAAAGTATTATTGACCCTGAGGACAGAGGCTACTTTTATCAGGGCGGAACAGCCGCACTGGTAGAAGATGTTCACGATATTACACTCGAAGTAAAGAAATACGCTTTTGAAAAATGCGGCAGGAATGACCTTCCTGTTACGTTGCTTGGTCACAGTATGGGTTCTCTGGCAGCACGCTGCTATATCAGGAAATATGACGCTGATATAAACAAGCTGTGCCTGATAGGTTCTCCGTCAAGGTCTGATAAGATTAATCAGGGTCTGCATATAATAAGAATGCTGAAAGTAATAGAAGGCAAAAGATTCCGCTCTCCGCTTGCAAAAAAACTCATTATGGGTGCATCATATGAACGCAAGTTTCGACATGAAGGTTTGAAAAATGCGTGGACAAACTCCGAAAGAGCCGCCGTGATAGAGCATAACAACGACCCGCTGTGTCGCTTCAACTTTACGCTGAACGGTTATGAGGAAATGCTCAAAATGGCAATGTTAGCCTATGCAGGGGATTATACACCGCAAAATCCCGATATGCCTGTAAGATTTTTCTCAGGCGAGGACGACCCCTGTGCTTTGTCCCGAAAGAAATTTATCGAAGCAATGCGGCTGATGAAAAATGTCGGATATACCAATGTACGCTGTCGGCTTTATAAGGGTATGCGACATGACATTCTGCACGAAAAAAATAAAATGCGTGTGTACAACGATATTCTAAGGTTTATAGAAGCAAAATGAAAAACACTCTCCTGCCTGAATTTTACATCAGGTTCAGGAGAGTGTTTTGCTTTATATTAACTATAAATTATTTAAATAAGTTTTCTGAAATACGGTGCATCGTGATGATTATATACATGAAAGTGACAGACAATCATATAACGTTTGTATGCTAGGTTTTATGTTATTGTTTTCTGATTGTTACTATATCCGCCTTATAATTCTCTTTCGTATATGCTCCAGTCTGTTAAGAGCTTCGTACAACGTTTCATTTTTCTTTGCAAAATGCAATCTGATAAGGTGATTGACATCTTCTTTAAAAAAACTTGAACCAGGTACAGCACCTACACCCACATCTCTTGCAAGGACTTCGCAGAATTCAAGGTCATTTGAATAGCCAAATTCTGAAATATCCAGAAGAATATAATATGCTCCCTGCGGTATGGTATGCGAAATACCTATATTATCAAGCCCGTTAAGAAACAGATTACGCTTTTCGGTATATTTAGCCTGAAGGTCTTTGTAGTAATCTTCTCCGAAACGAAGTCCTGTAACAGCAGCCTCCTGCAAAGGGGCTGCCGCACCGACTGTCAGAAAATCATGCACCTTTTTCGCCACATCAATAATATGCGGCGGTGCAATGATATATCCCAGACGCCAGCCTGTTATTGAATAGGTTTTTGACAACGACGAACAGGATATTGTTCTTTCCCACATTCCGGGAAGTGAAGCAAAATATATGTGCTTATACGGCTCATAGACTATATGTTCATACACTTCATCTGTTATCACAAAGGTATCATATTTTTCCGCAAAATCCGCAATGATTTTCAGTTCATTATAGGTAAATACCTTTCCGCAGGGATTTGAGGGATTGCAGAGTATCAGTGCTTTGGGATTTTGTCTGAAAGCTGCCTCAAGCTCATCTGGATTAAAATTGAACTCCGGCGGATAAAGCGGAACATATATCGGTTCTGCTCCGGAAAGAATGGTATCTGCCCCGTAGTTTTCATAGAACGGCGAAAATACTATCACTTTATCACCGGGATTTGTTACCGTCATCATAGCAGCCATCATTGCTTCCGTACTGCCGCAGGTAACAACAATCTCACCGTTGGGGTCGATACTCCTGCCCATAAGCTTTGACTGCTTCTGTGCAAGTGCCTCACGGAAATTCTGTGCCCCCCATGTGATTGAATACTGATGAAAGTCCTCTTTAGATACCTCCGCTAAACGGTCAAGCAGTTCACGGGGAGGCTCAAAATCTGGAAAACCCTGTGACAGATTGACGGCACCGTATTGGTTGGAAATTCTTGTCATACGGCGGATAACGGAATCAGTAAAATTTTCTGTTCTCTTAGAAAGTGCTGGCATAAAATCTGCCTCCGTTTTTGAATTTCTGTACAATTATAGCAATATCAGATGTTATATTCAAGCGTTCTTTCATCAATAACTCTCTTTGACTTGTGTTCGGAACGGGTATTCAGTCCGCCATCAGGGTGAACGATAACTTTTGCAGGCTTGACACCGATACGAGCCTTGAGTGCTGCGGAAACCTCTGCCGCTACCTCATCGTCAGATTTGGTGTTGTCGGCGGATTTTTCTATCTCAACGGCGTACTTGTTGGTGAAATCCCTTTCAAAGATACGGATAAGATATTCTCCGGTAATGCCCTTCTGTTTACGGACAACCGCTTCGATGTCGCTTGGAAATACATTCACAGCAGAAACAATAAACATATCGTCTTTTCTGCCTAAAATATGGATTCTTCCGTGAGTTCTTCCGCATGAGCATTTTGTTGTGTCGATACGTCCTATATCGCCTGTACGGAAACGGATAAGCGGACGGGCATGTTTTCTGAGTGTTGTAAATACCAGTTCGCCTACCTGACCGGGTTCAAGTACTTCTCCTGTGTGAATGTCAACAGTTTCTACAAGAATATGGTTTTCTGCGATATGAAGTCCATCTTTGGCTTCGCACATTGCGGCACAAGCTCCGAAAATATCCGACAGTCCGTAGAAATCATATACTTCTGCACCCCATATATCTTCGATAGCCTTTCGGGTGGCATCGATAGAGCCTCCAAGTTCACCGGCAACAATGATTTTCTTAATATTCAGATCTTTTTTAGGGTCTATGCCGCTTTTGAGTGCCTTTTCTCCAAGCTGCCATGCGTAAGAGGGTGAAGTCCAGATGACTGTGGGCTGATAGGTCTTAAGAACAAACAGCAATCTTTCACTGGGAAGAGTTCCGCCCCAGATACAAAGTGCTCCAAGATTTTGTGCTCCTATAACATCAGGGCCTCCCACATACAGCGAAAAATTCAGTGCGTGAACATATCTGTCGTTCGGACGCATACCTATCTGCCAGAACCAGCGGCTTTCTGTATCCTGAAATTCATCGAAGTCCTTTTTCGTAAACGGACTCATTGTCGGAACACCTGTTGAACCTGATGAAGTTGAAATAAATACCACATCTTCCTCCGGCACTGCCGCAAGTTCGCCAAGAAATGAACCGACACCCTGTGTATCTCTCTGTGTCGTTTTATTGATGAACGGAAATTTCTGAATATCCTTCAGTGTTTTAATATCCTCAGGTTTTACTCCTGCTTCGTCAAATGAACGCTTATAATATGGAGCATTCTCATAGGCAAACTTTACAATCTCCTGCAAATCTGCCAGTTGTCTTTTTTCGAGTTCTTCACGGGGAAGCGTTTCCAGTTCTTCGTCCCAATATTTATTATTTATATCTCTGCTCATCGTTGATTACTCCTTTAGTATTGATTCTTTCATCTGAAATTTTTGTGTATAAACTCCCATTTCAAATCACGGGAATATCGGATAATGGCTATATCTTCATCAGACAGATGTCTGAAACGGGTCTGCTTTCTCAGGTAATTCTCAATACTTGAAAATTCCTTCGGCTCATAGTTCAGTTTAAAGCTGCCGTTTTCATATTCGGCAAGATACCATAATCCGCAGTCAACAACATCTTTTGCCACTTCGACCGTTTCATCTGTTTTTATGCCCCAGCCCGTCGGACATGGAGCCAGTACATGAATATACTTTGTTCCTCTGATTTTACCTGCCTTGTCCACTTTCCTCATAAAATCGTTCAGATATCCGACACTTGCGGTAGCCGCATAAGGTATCCCGTGAGCGGCAATAATTTCAAACATATTCTTCTTTTGTCTGAGATTTCCGTGTATATTCTTTCCGGCAGGTGTTGTTGTTGTCTTTGCTCCGAACGGTGTAAGAGAACTTTTCTGTATTCCCGTATTCATATAAGCTTCGTTGTCATAACATATATATAGAATATCGTCGTTCCTGTCTATCGCTCCGGACAATGCCTGTAAACCTATATCAGCCGTTCCTCCGTCACCGGCAAAGCCTACTGCATGGAAATCGTTAATTCCCTGTGCTTTCAGTCCTGCCTGTATGCCTGTCAGCATTGACGCAGTTCCTGCAAATGTGGAGATAATGGCATTGTTTCCAAAGCAAAGTTGCGGAAAGTTGAAACCTACAGCCGACATACAGCCTGCAGGTAAAACGGCAACGGTCTTTTCTCCCAGAACCTTTAACGCTATTCTTACCGCAAGACTGCCTCCACAACCTGCACACGCCTTATGTCCATAGAAAAATTCTGTTTCATTAAGTGTTTTCGCATTGACTGCCATTTATCTCACCTCAATCCCAAGAAATCTGACAACTGTTTTCTTCTGTTTAAGTTCTTCAAATATTTCTTCAATCTCCTGCGGAGAAATATTCTTTCCTCCCAGACCGCCTATATAGTTCGATGACGTGATATTTATTCCCAACTTTTTCAAGGCGGAATTTACATTCGTATAGACTGTACCCTCGTTACCAAAGGAAATATCCTTTTCAAGAACGCCAAGTGATTTTGCATTTCTGACAGTTTCTGCAATTTCCTCATTCGGGAACGGCCGCATATATCTTATTCTCAGCATACCAACCTTTTTGCCCTGTTCTCTCAGTTTGTCCACTGTTTCACGGACAAGCCCTGAAATACTTCCGAGAGTGATAAGTATATAATCAGCGTCATCAGTTCTATAGTTTTCGGTAAGACCTGAATATTTTCTTCCGAAAATGTTTTCAAACTTCTTTTCGGCTTCCCCGACAACATTTCTGACATTCAGCAAGCCGATATGCTCTTTGTATTTGAAAAATGTATTCGTATCGGGTCCTGCGGAAAATCCAAGATTTTTAGGCTTTTCCAAAGACATTTTATTTTCTGTAATGTACGGCGGCAGAAATTCATCTGCCTGTTTCTTAGTCGGAACATCAACAACTTCATAAGTATGTGTCAGTACAAAGCCGTCAAGATTTGCCATAAACGGTGTACTTACCTTTTTATGTTCCGCTATGTAAAAGCTCATTAAAGCAAGGTCAAGTGCTTCCTGTGCATTTTCGGCATAAGCCTGTATCCAGCCGCTGTCAAGCTGGGAAACGGAATCTCTCTGGTCACCGTATATATTCCACGGAAGTGCCGTTGAGCGGTTTGCATTCATCATTACAATCGGAAATCTTCCTCCTGCGGCATAAGGCAGACATTCCGCCATATACAGCAATCCTTGTGAAGAGGTTGCCGTAAAGGCTCTCGCTCCAACCGATGATGCTCCCATTGCACAGGACAGTGCCGAATGTTCGGATTCCACATGAATAAATTCGGCTTTCAGACTTCCGTCCTCTACAAATTCCGAAAGTTTTTCAACAACAATCGTCTGCGGTGTTATAGGATAGGCAGAAATTACCTGAGGACTGGCAAGGCGTACACCATAGGCAAAAGCTTCGTTTCCTGATAAAAATTGTCTTGCCATTACTTTTCCGCCTCCATTTCTATTGCGTTAAGACGGCATATCTTTTTACATATGCCACAACCCTTACAAAAATCATAATCTATATCTACTTTTCCGTCTTTTCTGAATATAACACCATCTGGACAGTAGAGGTAACAATTCAGACAACCCACACATTTTGTTGCATCTATCACAGGTCTGACATTCCTCCAGCCTGCATTCTTTGTTACCAGATAACCTGCTTCATAGGAAGTATTATCAGGTATATCTTCAAATTCTGACGGTATTTTTTCTCTGAGATAAGGCTTCATTTTCCCGCCTCCTCAAATGCAGCCTTTACGGCAGCAATATTTTTTTCATGAAGTCTTGGCGGCATTGTCTGCTTTACAGCGTCCGTAAGCTCGTTAAGAGAAATTAATCCCGATACAGCCGCCAATGCTCCCAGCAGTATTGTATTTGTGATGGGAAAACCCAGATATTTTTCGGCAATGCTGTCACCGTCAATGGTAATGACTCTTTCATCATCAATGCTTTTTTTAGTATTCAGAAGTATTTTCCCTTCAGGTTTAAGTTCATTAAAGGTCTGTTCTGTAAAAAGCGTATCGTCAAGAAAAATACTGTAATCTGCCTTTGTTATCTCGCTTCTGTTGCCTAACGGTTTTGTATCAAGCTTTGTAAAGGCTCTTATCGGTGCACCTCTGCGTTCAGGCCCGAAAGACGGAAATGCAAGAACAAAGGTGTTTTTCCGCAGAGAGTATGCTTCCCCCAAAAGTCTTGCGGCGGTAAATGCTCCTTGTCCACCACGTCCATGCCAGATTATTTCTTTCATTCCTATACCTCCGTCACTGCTTCCAGCGAAGCAGGAAGTTCTGTATTTTGTTGAATAAAAAAGATATTGCAACTATTACAATTCCTACAACAATAAGTCCTGCTATTGTTCTTGTATAATCTCCGAAATCGCTGTAATTTTTGATATAATATCCAAGACCACTCTGTGCCCCTATCATTTCGGCAGAGGTCAGAAGAACAAATGAAACCGTAAGTCCCTGATTGCAGCCGATGAATATCTGCTGTAATGATGACGGAAGAATGACCGAAAACAGCATTGTAAATTTTCCTACATTCAGTACCTTTGCGGAATCTATGGTTTTCTTGTCAACATTCATAACACCGCTCATTGTTCCGCCAAATACAGGCCAGAAAGTAGCAAGAAATATAACAAATACGGATACACTGCGGAATGTCGGTAAAAGTGCTATTCCATAGGGAATATATACTATCGGCGGAATTGCACCGAGAAATTTTGAAATGTATGTGGCAGCTCCTCCGAGCCTTGCACTCCAACCAAGAAACAATCCGAGCGGCACGGCAACTGAAATTGCCAGCAAATAACCTTGCAGGATAATTCCTACAGAACTTTGTATATTGGTAAGTATCTTGTCATAGTCACCGATAAACTGCCATAAAACCTTTCCGGGCGGCGGAAAAAGTGCAGCTTTAAGTATATTGAATTTTGCTGTTGCCAAAGTCCATGCTATAAGCAGCCCGTATATAAACGATATAATATCAACAAAAAGATTCAGACTTTCAGCTTTTTTAATGAAAGCCGAAAAAACAAGCGTAAACACTTCTACTCCTACTGCAAACCATATAACATAAGAAGCGTATACATCTGAAGACAGCTGATTCGGCATAAACTGTATCAGAATAAGTACAGCAAACAGAATGTGAACCACTCTTAAATATCTGCGGAAAATCTCATTTCTGAGATTTGAAACTGTTTTTTCTTTTTTGTCAGATGTAATTGCCGATGGTATAACAGATTTTATTTGTGTATTCATTACAGTACTACCTCCTCGCCGCCGATTTTGCTTACAATGTCGCTGTAGAACATCGCCAGAAGCTCATTTCTGAATTTGTTGTATTCTTTTGTCTGTACAAGCTCCACACGATTTCTGGGACGCTCAAACGGAACTTTTATTTCACGATAGACACGACCAGGATTTGCAGTCATCATTACAATCTTGTCCGAAAGAAATATTGCTTCATCAATATCATGGGTAACAAATACAACCGTTTTTCTCGGAGTTGCATTTTCCCATAGTTCAAGCAGAAGCTCCTGTAATATAGTACGGTTTTTTGCGTCTATCGCTCCGAAAGGTTCGTCCATCAGAAGAATGTCTGTATCCATCGCAAGTGCTCTTGCTATTGCAACTCTCTGCTGCATTCCGCCTGAAAGCTGAGAGGGATATTTATTTTTAAACCGTTCCAGTCCTACCTTTTCAAGAAACTCGTCTGCAAGCTGATAGCGTTCTGCTCTGGTTGCTGTCTTATTGACCTGCTTTATTCCGAATGCAACATTTTTTCTTGCCGTCATCCACGGAAAAAGGGAGTAATGCTGGAACACAACACCTCTGTCAGCTCCTGTTCCTGTAACAGGTTCGCCGTTTATCAGTATCTCGCCTTCCGTTGGAGTATTGATACCCTCAAGGATACTAAGCAGAGTGCTTTTGCCACAGCCACTTGAGCCTATAACACTGACAAACTCGCCTTCCTCTATGGAAAAACTGACATTTTTCAGTGCTGTAAAGCTCTTTTTCTTTTCAATATAACTGACTGTCAGATTGTTTATCTCTATCTTGCTCATTTGTTATCCTCTCTTCCTTCCTGCGGAGAGGAATTTTTATCAAAATTCCTCTCCGCACACCGAAAACGAATTATTAACGCTTATTCAAACTGGTCAAAGTGCTTCTGAAGCTCTGCGTATATTTTATCGTCAGGATTTTCTTTTTTAAGCTCTGCAAGTGCATTTTTATAAATATCAGTGTTATAAAGCTTGTCAATATCGTAATCTTCCGTATATCCAAGCTCAACAATGGATTTTTTCAAAGCAACTGTACCCTGCTTATCCGGGTCTGGAACCGAAGTACCGTAACCACCGTATATTTCGGTTTTAATAAGATCTTCTTCAATATCTATGTATTTTTTTACATCTTTTATCGTCTGTTCCTGATTTTCCTGTGTGAACTTATATGCCCTGATAAGTGCTTTCTCAAATGCCTGATAAGAATTAGGGTATTTGCTCAGTGCTGCTGTTGAAGCAACCTGACGGCAGCAGGGCTGATTTTCAAGAAGCGGTTCTTCCGAGCAGCGGTAAACTATTTTATAACCCTGACTTTCGGCAAGTGATGTGTAAGGCGAATATGCCGACACAGCATCAATGCTGTCATTCTGCAGAGCGTTGTAGGCATCTTTCTGACTGTCAAAGTAAACTATATTTACCTTGTCTTTACCTTTTCCGATTTCAATTTTCTTATCTTTAAGCAGTATCTGAAGTTCTGCGTCCTGTACGCTGTTTTTCACAGATGCAACATTTCTTCCTTTAAGTACAGACACGTCCCATTTTTTAAGACCTTCAACATACTGAGGCTTGATAACATAGCCATGACCGTTTGTCATTGCACCGCCGAATATTGTCAGGTCATGTCCCTGACTTTGAAATGTTATGGAGGGTACTGAACCGATAAAAGCAACATCTAATTTTTCCGATTCCAGTCCTGTGGAAAGTTCCGCAGCGGACGAAAACAGTGTAAGCGTTACGTCAAGTCCTTCTTCATCAAAATATCCCTCTTCCTTTGCCACAAAGCCTAGAAGATGAGCGGTTGAATTAAGATGTCCTAAGTTGAAACTTGTCTTTTCCAATGCTCCTGCCGATACTGATTTGTCAGATGAAACTTTTGACGTAGTATCCGATGAATTGCCCTGCGTATTGCAGCCTGCAAGAGCGGTTAATATAAGGGAAACGGCAATAAATACCGCAGTAATTTTTATTTTCATAACAGTTTTCCTTTCTTTTCTTTTTATATGGATTTAATTTTCGCAGCAATCGGGAATATGTGAACTTTCTTCTTTACAGCAATCAGGCTTTGAACTGCCTTCTGCTTTTTCGTGACAGCAGTCTTTTCGGGGTTCAGTCTGACTTTCGGAGGACGCAGCCGTTGTCGGCGTAACCTCTTCTTTACCGGCAGACTGATTTGTACAGGCTGTAAGTGTTGTAAGCCAAAGCAATACGGCAAATATGAGTGCCGTTATTTTTCTATGCTTCATATCTTTTTTCCTTTCTTTGGGATAATATCTTCTTCTTGAAATGTATCGCATCAAGACTTTTCCCTAGTATTACAAACAATACCCCACCGACACCTGCCTGAACAAGATTCGGAAGTATCTCCGCAACTGCCGCCGTTATGTCATAAAGCAAAGCATTTGCTGCAAAATAACCAACAATCGTCACTATTGTGGTAGGTATCAGCATCAGAAGATTTGGAAGGCTGATAATCTTTTCAAGCTTGGAACTGTTTTTCAGAATACGCTTTATCAGAAAAAACGGAAGAACGTTCAGTGCTTTTATTATCGCCGTCGGTATTGCCCATTGAGGATAGCCTGCCAGCAAATCTGCAAGTCCTCCTCCGATTGCAGCCGCCGCAAATCCGAGTGGTTCGGGCAGAATACTTGCTGCAAGATATATCATGCTGTCGCCTGCGTGGACATAACCAAGCGGAGCAGGTATTTTTATAAATGCCGTCGTTACTGTGATAAGAGCCGCAAACATCGCCGTTATAGCTGCATAATGTATATTTTCAGAAGCTAAACTGTTATTTGTTTTTACTTTCATTAATCACACTTCCTTAAAAATAGCGTAAAAAACGGGAAGCCGTGACTGACTTCCCGTTCAAAGCACAGAAAAACTCCGTTACATTCGGAAAGCACAGCAAGCCCTGACACAGAAAACTGCTTTCTGCGTCATACACATACAGTTATTTATACACATTGTCATTACAGTTGTCTTTGTCATTGTGATTTACTCCTTTCCGTTTCAGTGTACTGATTATAGCATTGGTTTTCTTGTTTGTCTAATATCCTATTTATATAATAGGTAATAGGTACAGCCTATTACCTGACAAGTATTTCAAGTGCGTTCTTATAGGCAATTTTCTCATATTCTCCGTATGTAAGATGTAACGTTTTGAAGGAAGCAACCTCCTTAACAGGATTCCACAGCGGATAATCAGTACCAAAAAGTATCCTGTCTGCTCCATAGCTGTGTATATAATGCTCCACCTGTTCCTGCGGCAAAAACATCATTGTACTGGAAATATCCAGATAGCAATCTTCATTTTTCAGAAGTGCAAAAGCCTCATCAAACAGCGACCAGCCTCCCAGATGTGCCGCAATAACCTGCAGATGTGGAAAGTTTTCTATAACATTCTTCAGACGGCGTGGATGTGAAAAGTCAAATCGCTTATCACCGCAGTGTATAAGCAACGGTATCTTTCCCTGAATATAGTCAAATATTTCAAACAGCCTTTTATCATCTGTATTGAAACCCTGTGTATCTGGATGAAGTTTTATGCCTCTCATACCTGATTTTATGATAAAGTCCGTTTCGTCAAAAAGATTATCACAATCCGCATGGAGTGTGCCAAAGCCGTAAAATTCATCATGTGCTGCCACCTCGTCACAGATAAACCTGTTTATGCTTCTTACCTGATTAGGCTTTGTGGCAACAGGCAGAAGAACAAAGCGTGAAATACCTGCTTTTCTGCCTGTTGAAAGCAATTCTTTACTTGTTCCGCTGTAAGACGGTTTTATATGATAAAAGTCTCCTGTAGCTTGTGAAGCCTTTTCTGCTATTTTGTCAGGATAGATATGTGTATGAAAATCAATTATTTTCATCTTGTACTCCCAAATATCTTTTCAGTTCTTCAATATACATTTTGCCAACTCTGCTGAGGCGGATATTCTTTTTGGTTATATATCCTATCTTCATCTTGCTGCCGGGATGTTCGCTGTCAGGCTCAAAAGGTATTGCGGCATAATCACTGCCGTTGAGTTCCTCGCAGATAATCCCCGAACACAGTGTATAGCCGTTCAGCCCCACCATCAGATTAAGCATAGTTGCCCTGTCCGTAGCCTTTATGGTACGTGGATAATGATTGTTGCTGAGTATTTCTTCGTCAAAATACATCGAACCGCTTCCGCCTTGTTCAAATGACAGACTCGGATATCCGATAAGTTCATCAAACCTTATACTTTTATTTTTTGCCAAAGGATGTCCCTTCCATAAGTAAACATAAGCGTCACAGGTGATAAGTTCATGAAATTCCAGTTTGTTTGTACGCATAAGCTTTGTAAGTAAAGGAGAATTGAAATTACTCAGGTACAGTATACCTATCTCGCTTTTCAGAGTACTTACATCTTCTATTACATTCTGGGTGCGAACCTCCCTTATGGCAAATTCATATTCATCGGTACTGAGCTTTTTCACCAGTTCAACAAAACTCTTTACTGCAAAGGAATAATGCTGTGTGGATACAGCAAATTTCTTTTTCAATGTGCCTGCTTCTCCGTATATGCCGAGTATATTCTCGTACTGACGGTACAGTTCACCTGCGTATGAAATAAATTCCGAACCATCACTTGTCAGAGTTACTCCCTTTCCGCTGCGGTGAAATATTATTATCCCAAGTTCCTTTTCAAGCTCACGCACCGCTTCCGTAAGCGAAGGCTGCGAAATATACAAAACCTCACTCGCTTTATTGAAAGAACCCTGCTCCGAAATAGTTATTGCATAATGTATCTGTTGTAATGTCATAGTACACCCTTATTCATATAGATTTTTTGTAAAGTAGCGGTCGCCCCTGTCCGGAAAAATAACCACAATATTTCCTTTTGCTCCGTCTGCGATAAGTTTTTTTGCAGCCGCAAGTGCTGCACCCGACGATGAACCTGCAAATATTCCCTCTGCTCTTGCAAGCTCACGTGCTTCTTCAAAAGCTTCGCTGTCAGTCATTTTTACAACCTTATCAACAAGGGTCATATCCATCGTATCTGCAATAAAGTCGTTGCCGATACCCTCAATATCATAATCACCGTGTTCTCCGCCGCCCATTGTAGAGCCTACAGGGTCTGCAAGAACACCAACAATATTTCTGTTTTTCTCTTTAAGATACTTTACAACGCCTGAATATGTACCTCCGCTGCCTGCTCCTGCAACAAGATAATCAATATTTCCGTCAAGTTCATCATATATTTCTTTTCCTGTTGTTTCATAATGTGCCAGAGGATTGGACGGGTTTTTAAATTGCTCCAGAGTAACCGCATCGGGAATGGTACTGCGTATTTCCTCAGCCTTTTTCCATGCACCCAGCATTCCGCCCTCACGGGGAGTATTGATGATTTTTGCACCGAGAGCACGGAGAAGTGTCTGCTTTTCCTGTGAAAACTTTGTCGGTACAACAAAGATAATCTGATAACCTCTGTTCAGTGCAGCAAATGCAATACCAAGACCTGTATTTCCCGCAGTTGCTTCTACAATTACGCTGCCCTTTTTCAGTATACCTTTTCGTTCGGCATCATCTATCATATATTTTCCGATTCTGTCTTTGACGCTGCCTGATGGATTGTAAAGCTCAAGTTTTGCATAAAGTCTTACATCATCAGGCAATCCGAGATGATTCAGTCGGACGATTGGCGTATTTCCTATCAGTTCCTGCATATTTTCATAAAGTGCCATAATTATTCCTCGCTTTCTGCAATAGCCTGTGCAATATCGGAAAGTATATCATCAATATTTTCAATGCCTACCGAAAGACGGATAAGCCCCTCAGTAATACCTACCTTCTGACGTACTTCATATGGAATGGAAGCGTGTGTCATACTCGACGGGTGACATACAAGACTTTCCACACCTCCAAGACTTTCGGCAAGTGCAACAAGTCTGAGCGACCTGAAAAACTTCTTTACGTTATAGTTTTCGTAAAGCTCAAAAGAAATCATTACACCACCGTTTTTAGCCTGTTTTTTATTGATTTCATATCCCTGTGCATCAGGAAGTCCTGGATAATATACTTTTTTTACTGCCTTATGTTCACTGAGAAATTTTGCTGTCTTTTCTGCGTTTTCAACATGACGGTCAAGACGCACACCAAGCGTTTTTATTCCTCTGATAAGCAGAAAGCTGTCAAAAGGAGCAAGAACTCCTCCTGTGGAATTTTGTATGAAAGCTATCTGTTTTGCCAGTCTGTCATCATTGACAACTACCAGACCTGCAACAACATCACTGTGACCGCCAAGATATTTTGTCGCACTGTGGATAACTATATCAACCCCGAGCGTAACAGGACGCTGTAAGTACGGTGTCATAAATGTGTTATCTACTATAGACAGTATATTATGCTTTTGGGCAATACGGGCAACTTCACCAAGGTCTGTAACGGTCAGAAGCGGATTAGCAGGGCTTTCGACAAGTATAGCCTTGACATCAGGTGTTATCTTTGTTTCAAGTTCTCTGATGTTTGTAGTATCCTCTATAGAATAGCCTATCCCGAAATTATTGAATACCTTATCCAGTACACGGAATGTACCGCCGTAAACGTTGCTTGAAATAATTATCCTGTCGCCGCTGTGAAAAAGGCTGAGTACTGCGGTTATTGCCGCCATTCCCGAAGCAAAGGCAAATCCTGCCTTTCCTCCTTCAAGTTCTGCGATAAGGGCTTCCAATGCCGCACGGGTAGGATTGCCTGTACGGGAATATTCCCATTTCGGTGTTTCACCGATCCCGCTCTGCTCATAGGTTGAGGTCTGATAAATCGGCACATTGACTGCCCTTGTATATTCATCTCCGTAAATTCCCCCGTGAATAAGAGCTGATTCTATACTCTTATATGTTGACATAATGATTACTCCTTATATTTCAAATTCTCTTCATTGTAATTTTCAAGTACCTTAAGCATATCCCACGCTGTTTTTTTCGCCGAAGGGAGATCATGTTCAAGATAATTTCCACATTCTTCTTTTTTGCTACCGGGTATTTCCCCTTCAAAATCCGCAATAAATCTGAAACTTTCCTGCACAGTTTTTATCGCCAGTTTATGCGGAACTTTGTCCCTGACAAGCAAATAAAAACCTGTTCGGCAGCCCATAGGCCCTACATAGATTACATTATCGGCAATTTCGCTGTTTCTTGCAAAGGTAGCCAAAAGATGCTCTATTGTATGCAATTCTCCGTTTCCAAGATAATCGCCTTTGTTTGGATTTTTCATTCTTATATCATAAGTCACAACATCGCCGTCAATACGGGAAATATACATTCCCTTTTCAAGCTTGTTATGGTCTACCGTAAAGCTGGCTATTTTTTTCATAACACCATTTTCCTCACCTATATCCCATCAAAAACTTTTTCATGCTGTTCTTGTTTAGAAGCTTATGATGGGCAAATATAATCATTTCTTTTCATTTTTCTCCTGGTTATCAACTTAAAATCCTCTCACCTGAAGCGGTGACAATCAAAAGTTTTTTGCCCACTTTTTTTCAAAAAAAGTGGGCAGAGTCAAGGGGTTGGGAACACAGACACTGTGCGGCAGCCCCTTGTGGGATTTTAAAGGGCGAAGCCCTTTAACTACCTTTGTATGCCAACATAAAATGTATATTCTCGAATGCTCTGATACCATCATTTCTGTCCTCAAAATAATGTTTCTGTATCATCTGAGGTGTTTCGTGCTCCTCTATTTCAAAGCCGTAACGGTCAAGTACCGTATTTATATCCGAAAGTGAATAACCATAAAGCATTTTTTCTCCCAGCTTTTCTGTAATTTCGGAAAGCGTCTGCACTCTTTCTGAGTTTTCCTCTCTAAGCGTTGTTTCATCGGGATAGTCAAATACGATTTTTCCTCCTGCATGACACAACTCACTTATATTTTTTATCGTCTGCTCAAAAACCGACAGTGTGAGGTAATATGAAACCCCTAAAATCGCAAAAAATGCCGGAAGTTTCGGGTCATATCCCGAAGCAAGCAGAATACTTGTCATATCGTCCTTTGAAAAGTCTATAGGAACAAATTTAAGATTTTTCGGAATATTCCATTCAAGTTTCCTTATTCTTTCACGCTTGTATCTGCCCGTATCAGGGTGATCCAGTTCAAATATCTTTATATGCGGATTACCGTTCCTGAACGCAAAAGTATCCATACCTGCACCACAGATAACATACTGACATTCTGAATGTTTATCTGCAAATTCAAGAAGTTTTTCTTCCGCAAACGCTATGCGTGAAAGCGGAATTGGTGCTATATAGCGGTTAAGCTTCGGGGATATGCACTCTGTTTCAAAGCCATCGTTATCATATGTATTGTCAGGTTCAAAGTTATTCTGTATAAGCTGACCTATTTCTTCAAACTCCTGCTTACCCATCAAATCATAGGCAAGGTAATCGTCAAATATTTTCTCTTTCCCGATGTTTGAATGATAAGCACGGGCAAAGGAACAAAGTTTTGCAGTAATGCTTTCCTGTGTTGCTATCATATTTATCTCCTTTTTTGGCATAAAAAGACCGTCTGCACTGCATAAAAACAGACAGACGGCTTGGATATGGTAAAAAAAACAAATTTTACCTTTAAATAAAATCCTTCGTTAAGCCGCCTGTGTCGGTACAACACATACAGCAGCAAACAAGCACAGCAATTCTGCCGAAAACAAATACATCATTCTCGGCTGAAACAGTATTAAACTGTATATTGCTGCGGATTTTCATTTCAATTACCTCTTTTTTTATACTGAAAACATTGCCGTTGACAGGTATCTTTCACCTGTATCGGGCAGTATCGCTACAATTATTTTTCCTTTGTTTTCGGGACGCTTTGCAAGCTCTTTTGCTGCCCATACGGCTGCACCCGAGGATATACCTACAAGCAGACCTTCTTTTTTGGCAAGCTCTCTGCCTGTTTCAAACGCATCTTCATTTGTTACTTGTATAACTTCGTCATAAACTGCGGTATTAAGCGTTTCCGGAACAAATCCTGCACCTATACCCTGTATCTTATGCGGCCCGGGCTTTTCTCCCGAAAGTACGGGCGAACCCGACGGTTCAACAGCCACTACCTGAATATTCGGATTTTTGCTTTTCAGATACTCACCTACACCTGATACAGTACCTCCTGTACCGACACCCGCAACAAAGATATCAACCTTTCCGTCGGTATCCTCCCATATTTCAGGGCCTGTTGTATCATAATGTACCTTAGGGTTGGCACTGTTTGTAAACTGACTGGGAATAAAACTGTGTACATCTTCGGCAGCAAGCTCCTGTGCCTTTTCAATTGCACCTTTCATACCTCTTACACCTTCAGTCAGAACAACCTTTGCACCATAAGCCTTGAGAAGATTTCTACGCTCAATGCTCATTGTTTCGGGCATAGTCAGTATGACCTTATATCCTCTGGCGGCAGCAACCGCTGCAAGTCCAATTCCCGTATTGCCGCTTGTCGGCTCTATGATAACAGAATCAGGCTTCAATATTCCTTTAGCCTCTGCATCGTCCAGCATAGCCTTTGCTATCCTGTCCTTTACACTTCCGGCAGGATTGAAATACTCAAGCTTTGCAAAAACTGTCGCTCCCGTATTTTTGCTTACCGTTTCAAGCTCTAAAAGCGGTGTTCCTCCGATAAGCTCGGTTATTTTTTTATATGTTTTCATGTATATTCTCTCCTCAGATTTATTGCGACAAATAATACAGCATCAACATCGCTTTTGAGAGGTTTTTATATTCATATAGATTTCTCCCTGTTCAGTAACTTATTCCTACTTAACTGGTAGGTTTTGATGTATTATCTCATACGCAGTCAGTTTTGTCAAGACTTTTTCCGTGTTTCGGTAATAGGATAATCCTATTACCGATTATCGGAAAAAAGATTTCAGTTTTATATCTGTGGAGTCGTGCGGCAATAATTTGTATTATAATCTGTGAGTTTGATAATCGGCGTATGAAGATGTTCCTTGTGTTCAGGAAGCTTAACTTTTCTGAATTCCGTTTTTAGTGCATCATAAGTAAGAAGATAACCTGTCAGAAGTTCTCCGTTACCGAGCAGGTATTTTATTGCTTCCATTGCCTGAAGGCTTCCGATAACTCCGGCTATAGCTCCGATAACACCTGCCTGTCTGCACGAAGGCACCGAATTTACGGACGGTGGTTCCTTAAATATACATCTGTAGCATGGGCCTTTTCCCGGAACATAAGTCATAAGCTGTCCCTGAAACTGAAGGATTCCGGCATAGCAAAATGGCTTTTCAGATATTAAACAGGCATCATTAATCAGAAACTTTGTGTCAAAGTTATCCGTACCGTCAATGATAAAATCGTAAACCCTGACTATATCAAGAATATTTGAGCTGTTCAGATAAAAAGGGTAGGTAATAACATTTACATCGGGATTCAGATTTCTGATAGTTTCCTTTGCGGAATCTGTTTTTTCTTTTCCAAGATTACCTGTTGTATGTATAATCTGCCTCTGTAAATTTGAAAGTTCAACTTTATCGGCATCGGCAATTCCTATCGTTCCTACTCCGGCAGCCGCAAGATACATTGCCGCAGGTGCTCCCAGACCTCCTGCACCGATAATCAAAACACGGGACTGCAAAAGCTTCTTTTGTCCTCTTGAACCTACGCCCTTTAAAATAATATTCCTTGAATATCGTTCAAGCTGCTCATTTGACAGAACCATATATTCCCTCCTTTTATATGAACAGACTCATATCCGCTCTTTCACACGACGCAAGAAAAGTTGTTACTCCTCCAAGTTCTATTCCGTCTATCAGTTCTTCCCTGCGAAGCCCCATAATATCCATTGACATCTGACAGGCAACCAAGCGTACACCGTGAGATATGGCATCATCTATCAGTTCTTCAAGTGAACGTATTCCTTTATTTTTCATAACGGAACGAATCATATCTGCACCCATTCCGCCCATATTCATACGGGAAAGCCCAAGTTTCTTTGTTCCTTTTGGCATCATCAGCCCGAAAAGTCTTTCTGTCAGATTTTTTTTAACTTTCGTTTTTTCAGGTTTTCTCAGAACATTAAGCCCCCAGAAAGTAAAAAACATAGTTACATTTCTTCCCATAGCAGCGGCACCGTTTGCCATAATAAAAGCCGCTATTGTTTTGTCAAGCTCACCCGAAAACACTATGAATGTTTTTTCATTATGCTTAGTTATATCGAAGGAACTTTCTGTAAAATTTCCTTTTGTGATTTCGGCTGTAATTATTCCGTTTTCGATATTTATTGAATCCAGATGATTTCCCGTACATTCACACCAAGCTCTGATATCCGAATAAAATGCTTCCTCTGTTGCCTTTACTATTGCCTTTGTTCCTGTCGGCTTTTTCCGCAGCAAATCTGCAACTTTCACAACAGGCCCGGGACATTTCAGATTCCGAGCATCAATCAATATCGTTTCTGTGCGGTTTTCCTGAGCTTTATTTTCCGCTTCTTCATGAATTTTCATACATTCCCTGTATGCCTGATATCCTCCGTCAAGATTTATAACATCATACCCACGATCTGTGAGAATATCTGCTATTTCTTCACTCCACTCTCCTGTTCTGCAATAAACGATAACAGGTTTCTCTTTCGATATTCGGTCAAGCTCAGAATAAAAAACAGAGAACGGAATATTTATCGAGCCGCCTATTCTGCCTGTGACCACTTCATCAGGTTCACGAAGATCAACTATTGTATATTTATCAACATCAAGGGAAATAAATTCCTTTGCCGTAATATGTCTGAATAAATCTTCTTTCATTTTATAACTTGCCATAATCATTTATGATACGGCCTATACTTTCTCCTTTTTTCAGTCTTTCAAGCATTGTTTTTGCCGGATTGGTCTGATTTTTGACACGTTCATAAAGCGGTGCAAGATAAATTTCTTCATTAAATCCCCGTTCACAAAGTCCTTCTTTACAAAGGTCAAGAACACTTTCGGCAAGAGCGTACAGACCGTCTGTGTCAGTGTAAGCAGGCAGTTCACGGCAAACAAGCTGACGGCGGAGTTCAACTGCATTGTATCCGTTATTGTAAAGCGACCTGTCATTTTTCATAAGTGCCGTAAGTTCCGCCGTTTTATTCAGAAGTCCCAGATGAAAAGCCGCTACCGCCATCACATCGGAAACAGGCTGACAACAGGCACTGCGAAATTCAACCGTTCCTCTGTAGGTCAGGTCTTCAAACTTGAAGGTACGAAGATAGAACATATCCTCTAACTGCGGACAAAACTCCACAGAACGTATCTCTCCGTTTTCAAGGTATTCTCCGATAAGCGTATCCGTGTTGAAGTATTCAAGTATATTGACAGGCTTGAAATTAAGATACTTGCCGTCACGCTCAACGCAATAAATGGCTGTAGTGGAGATATAATTCAATATATCATCAACTGTTTTTATTTCACAATCGTACATTCCCACATTATGCGGATTTATCCCGTGTGTACTGTTCTCCCAGAGCATATCACGGCAGCACAGAAGCTCTTCGTTTTCATTCAGAAGAACGGAATTATTAAAAAGCAGAGCTTTTATAGGTTCAAGCTGATTGAAAGCATTTATCACCTGCGGCAAACTTTCCTTTGTAACATCAAGCTGTACCTGAGAAGCACTGGAAAACATACCAAACTGCGGATAACGGTGAAAATACATCGGCAGACAGGTATACTTTGAGAAAGACGACAGATGATGAAACAACATTTTATATCTGCCGTTTTCAATCGGTATATTATTATTGACAAGTCTGTTTGGATTGATACCCATGCCCGTGAGGGTATAGTTATACGGTCTGAAAAAGTCCTGCACAAAATCATAGTATCTGCAAAAGCGTCTGTATACTGTGTGAAGTTCACTTTCCTTCCCAAAAGAAAACTCCATATTGTTATATGAGCAGTCATAGGAAAATATATCTCCGTTTTGCTTGTTCAGTGCGGAGTATATTTTTCCCTGCTCGTCAATGCCTGTAGGAATAAACCCGAACTCCTTTAAAAAAACAGAAGTCAGCGTATGCACTATCTCAAAATCAACGGCACTGTGTTCAAGATTGACGATGGGCATTTCTATTTCAACGCCGATAAAGCTGCCTTTTTTGTTCTCAGTCGGTTTTATATAACGGTCATAAAGACGACTTATTATTTCTTCTTTTGTCATATTTTCAGCCTCCTTTACAGATTTGCAAATATGCGATAGAGCATCCTCATGGATTCTTCGCTTTCGATATATTCATGCTTATGAACAGTTCCCGTTCTTAACAGCTTTCCGTTATAAAATGCTGTAAGACGAGTAAACGGCAGCGGCTGCCATACTTCCTCGCTCAGTGGAACGGTGGAAAGCATTGTCATATTGTTTTTTGTCAGATAATAAAGCGTTCCCTTGCAGTTAGTATGGGCATAGAGATATTTGCCGTCTGAAAACAAGAGGTTTAGCTTGTTACCCTTTGCCATATCGCAAACGATACTGTCAAACAGCTCAAAACGCTCCTCAAAGACAAGCCTTGCCCCTTTTTGTATCTGTGCATCATTCAATCTTTCCATCAGATAGATAAAAATTCTTTCACTGTCGGTGTCGCCCATCTGTCTTTTAATATATGGATTAAGCAACGGATAGTCAAAGATTGTACCGTTATGTATCAGCGTCCATCGTCTGCCTGTATTGTCCTTTCCTGTAAACGGGTGACAGTTTTTATATTCTACATTTCCGATAGTAGCATACCGTATATGTGCAAGAATAATCTTTGCTTTTATCGGCTGTGAAAGCCTCTCCTTAAGATAATTGCTTTTTAAAGCAGCTATGCTTTCCTTTTCGATAAGAGCACTGTTTCTTGAAATACAGCCAAGTCCCCAGCCGTGAGGGTGTTTGCTGCTGTGACTGAAAAAGGTTTTCAGATAATCATTGGCTTCATATTCACTCTGAGATGATAATCCTAATATTTCACACATAGCCTACACTCCTTTGATATTCTTTTGCAAGCTTCAACCCCTTTTCCATATAGGCACTGCTGAAACGTTTGCTGATAATTTCGGCATAGCTGTTTCCCGTTTTTATCTTCTCAAGCTGATAATCTGTTACATCTCGGTAATCAGGAAAGTTTTTTATTGTAAAGCTCTGAATATCATCAAGAATAAGCTTTGCCATTTGTCGGATTTCATCATTTCCGAATACGGCAGCCTCCTTAATACGCTTTACAGACTTGAGCTGATCAATCTCTGTAAAATCACTTTCAGGCAAGCTGGCAAGATACAATATAAGAAGATGTATAAATTGTATATCCTCAACAAAAATACCTGTCGGAGATAACGGATTGACATCTATTACACGCAGCTCAAGGTGATTTATTCCGTTTTCTGCAAGAGTTTCAAGTCTGTTTGCCCCACGAGGCTTCAGTCGCACAGGATAATAAAACTCCGAAACAGAGTTCAGATTGCCGTTGTCAATATATTTCTGAATGCTCATTATATAGTTATCAAGGCTGGAATAATCAAGTATCGGAACAAAATGATTCCAGTAGCCTTTATCCGAGCATCGTATTGAGGAATAAACATTGCTGTCCGTACCGACAGTACAATCCGAAACAGGACTTGCTGCCGTAAGATACACTACCAGCCATGTATACTGCATAAGTCTTGATGCAAGACGCAGATATGTATCATTCTTAAACTTAATAAAATCATTCTCTTTGCTTTGTTCAAATGCTGTCTTTATAAGTTGCCCGGAAAATGAAAAATTAAGATGAATACCAGAAAACAGCATTTTTATTTTACCGTATTTCTGAGCAAGATATTGCCGATATAAGGATTTACTTTGCAGACTGCCTGTATATTCTGCAACAGGTATTTCATCTTCTCCGCTTATCTTAGGTGGATTTGAAAACGGCCACAACAACTCGCCGTTTTCTTTCAGTCTTGTATTGATAAACCTTTGAAGTTCAAAAAGCTGGTCATTGAGTTGTTTCGGATTTGTAAATACGTCTCCTATAATTTCAATCTGATTTTCACAGAAATCACGGTCAATATTTTTATGTCTTTCAAACGGATGTGGTGTCTGTGCCAGCCTTCCGTCAGTATTTACACGCAGACTTTCTCTTTCTATGCCGAATTCTGCCTGTTTGATATATTCTTTTATTGTTGCGTTTTCAAAATCAAAAAGCATATTATCAACTCAATTCATTATAAATTTACACGATTAAATTTATCAGGGTTAAACGATAGAATTTCCTACCTGTTTGATAGGTTATTGTATCACAAAATATATTTCTTGTCAATATATTCACTATACAAAACCACGGAAATCAATTTTCTTTATTAGAAACTATAAATGAGCAAATTTAAAAAATTGCACAAACGCTTGTCATTCCGAACGGAGTGAGGAATCTTTTTTAAGAGAATCTTTTTTAAGACCCTTCACTTCGTTCAGGGTGACAGGCAGTGTATATTTATTGTGCATAATCACGAAAAATGATATATTTGCTCAATCATAGTTAGAAAATTGATTTCCGTGGTTGCCCTGCTTTACCTCTTGTAATCACGAAAAGAGTAGTTTATAATAATTGAAATCGACAATTTCAATTATTCGTTAAAATAAACAAAAAGTTACAAAGGAAGTTGAGAATATGTCTTAATATGCTATGCCTCTGGGTATCAGTGACTTTGAAAAAATCAGAACTAACGGATATTACTACATTGATAAGACAGACCTGATTAGTCAGATTACAACAAACCGTGCAGAAGTCACGCTTTTTACCCGCCCCCGCCGTTTCGGGAAATCGCTGAATATGAGTATGCTGCAACATTTCTTTGACATTACAGAAAACAGCAAAGATATTTTTGACGGGCTGAAAATTTCCGAAAATCAGACACTCTGCGATGAATGGAGAAATCAATATCCCACAATTCTTATATCTTTTAAAACCGTAGATTCCATTAATTTTGAAAATGCAGTTGCCCAACTCAAACTGGTTCTTTCAGACTTGTTTGCAAAATACACTTATCTCCTGAATAATAAAGCTATTGATGAAAATGATATAAAAAAATTCATGCGTATACAATCAGAAACTCCGCAAATATCGGATATAATGGATTCTCTGTTTTTCCTGACCCGTTTGTTGAATGACTATTATAAGAAAAAAGTTATTCTCCTTATTGATGAGTACGATGTGCCGATGGCAAAAGGTGACGCAAATGGTTATTACAGGGAAATTACAGATATTATGCGTTCTATGTTCAGTAAATCACTCAAAGACAACACCTATATAAGAACCTGTTTAGTATCTATTTAAAAGTACACAAACACAAATACTAAAATCGATGTTTATAAAACACCGTAATATAGCAATTACAAATATTTGTAATTGCTATTGTATTTTACACACACTTTTGTTATATTTAGTATCAGAGGTGAATGCTATGAGCAAAACAGTAGGCTATGCAAGAGTATCAACAAGTGAACAAAATCTGGACAGACAAATTAAAGCACTAGAACAATATGTAGAAGAGGATATGATTGTCACGGACAAGGCAAGCGGAAAAAATCTGAACAGAGCCGGTTATCAGTCATTAAAGGTTGGTATCGGTAAACTGGTAAAGGGAGATATTCTCTATATCAAAAGTCTTGACCGACTGAGCCGCAATAAAGAAGAGCTGAAACGTGAGCTTCAATATTTTAAAGAACAGGGAATAAAAGTCAAGATACTGGATATGCCGACAACAATGACGGAATTTCCTCCCGAACAGGCATGGATTGGTGATATGATAACAAATATCATGATCGAGGTGCTGTCAAGTATTGCACAGAACGAGCGTGAAGTCACACGTCAGAGGCAAATTGAAGGTGTTGCAGCAATGCCGACAGACAGTTCTACAGGAAAGAAAATAAGCCGCCGTACAGGAAATCCCATTGGCAGACCTCCCGTTAAATATCCAAAGAAATGGGACAGTGTATATAAAGAATGGAAGGAAAAGAAAATCACTGCAAGGCAGGCTATGCGACTGCTTAATCTGAAACCAAATTCTTTTTACAAATTAGCCAAGCAATATCAGTC
>ONBJ01000080.1 GCA_900316025.1 uncultured Eubacteriales bacterium | reverse complement strand
CGAACGGACACGGAACAGCTCCCGCAACGCTGAATGTTGAAGAGGGCAAAACCATTTCGGAAAAACCTGTACTGTCAGAAAGTGGCTGGATATTCGGTGACTGGTATATTGATGATAAATGCACAACATTGTTTGACTTCAATACACCGATAACAGAAGATATGGTTCTCTATGCAAGGTGGACGGAAGAAGCAGTTACTCCCACAGAACCTCCCACAGAAACAACTTCTGAAAAACCTACAGCAATTTCCACAGCAACAGCTTCCGCAAAACCTATAGAACTTCCCACCTCCAAACGGACAGAGCAACCCACAACCTCTACACAGCCTGTCAAATCGACAGAACCCATCAATTCATCTCAACAGAATACATCATCAGGAAAGAGTGTACCGGAAACCGCAGACAGTACCGATGCAATCATCTGGACGGCAATTATGATAACTTCGTGGGTAAGTATGATTATGCTGTACAGGAGAAAGAAAAAAAGACATTACAAATAAAAAAGAACAATCCATAAGTTCTGAACGCCTCTAAGCTCAAGGAATGCAGAGAAAATGTGAAAGTTTTCTCTGCATTCCTTAGTTTATGGCAAGTATCGGGTGTGAAAATTGAATATATAAAAATTATCAGAGCTTTTTCAGTGATTTTTTCACCGTATAGCTATGACAATTAAAAGTTTTTGTCAAAGGAAGAGAACGACTCCGAACCAAGTATTCTTGAAAAAGTTAAAAAATTAGTAAAAATTATCATCAGAAAAAGAAAGTATTAATGAATGCTCCTAAAAAATATATAGAAATTTTTTCAAAGGCTTGCACTGGCATCTTGATGTTACTTTAAAAGAAGATGCCAACAAAAATCTTGACAAAAATGCTGCTCAAAATATGAATATCATTCTCAAATGGGCTTTATCTATCCTGAAAACAGTCAGTTTTGGCAAAAAGCAATCTCTGAAATTGAAACGCTATGTTATTCTTAACAACCCTGAAAAATATCTCCGTATGATTTTAGAAATGTAAAAAACTACATTATTTTTTGATTTGCTCAGGATAGTTTTTCATGCGTTTGTCCTGTGAATGTGTCAATATTACCTGACACACTCAATAACAGTACAGATGAATAAGGTTTTCAACATAATACAAACGATTGTTGAAAACCTGAGAAAAAAAGCCGTATGAGCGTAACCTTATGGTTCGTTCATATGGCTTTTATTATATCAATTATATTCAACATACAAAAATTTAATTATCTACATTGTATATCTTAAAAAATAAACTATGTTATTTATATAAAAATTGTAACAAAACTTTGTACAATAAAAGAATATATTATTTCTAAAAAAAGATGTTATAATTGTCTTGTGTAATTGTATATATTTCTCAGTGGGTCGGAGAGAAATGTTATGGTTGCAGGAAAAAATTCTTAGGAGGTAAAATTTATGGTTAAGAAGAAATTTGCCCGTATAGGCTCGTGTTTTCTGACTATGGCATTGGTCGTAACAAGCACGTTATGTATGGGAACGTTTTCGGCATCGGCTGCTTCTTCCGATACCGAACCCGCAGGAAGCGGCGGAGCAACGGCTGTTCTTAACAACGAAGCAGGCTGGAGTACCTGTAATGTTTATTACTGGGGCAACGGCGGCGGCAACACCAATTCCGGATGGCCGGGAGTAAAGCTTACGGATTCGGACAAAAACGCAGAGGGCTTTTATGAGGTTCAGATCCCCTCAGCCTATCTCGCAGGCAGCAACGGTGTAATTTTCAACAACGGCTCTGACCAGAGTGCAGACCTTTCTATCGCTGAGGGCGACTGCAAGGTCTATAACAACAAAACAAAGTCATGGACAGACTATGACTCGTCAAAGCTCAAGCTGTCATTTTCAACAGATGTAGCTTCACCTCAGTACAAAGGTACATCAATAACACTCACAGCAACAGCTTCAGGCGGAAGCGGCAGCCTTACCTACACATTCAAGGCAGGTACAACCACTCTCTACACAGGAGCAAACAACACAACAGTATGGACTCCCTCATCTGCAGGAACATATACCCTTTCGGTAGACGTTGCAGACGGTGCAGGAAATACAAATTCCAAATCGGTAACATACGAAATCAAAGATGATTCCACTGCCGAAGAACCTATTCTCAAAGGCATTTCAACAGGTATGACGGATAATCAGGGTGTAATAAACGCGGCTGTTCCCATCACCGTAAATGCGGCAGGCGGAAACGTAGGAACAAAGCTTCTGTTCTACAAGATTGCCATAACTGACCCTTCAGGCAACGCTGTAAACACTGTTTACTACAGACAGAGCAAAACTCTGGAGTTCACTCCTACAACACTCGGAAATTATTCCGCAAATGTAACTGTTCAGAACAGCTATAATGCTACAGTCACAAGAGAGTTCACCATAAAGGTTGTACAGTCAGGCGATGTTGACTATAAAAACCCTGTTGTATCGGCATTTACTGCAAATCCCACATCAGGAACGGTAAACTCAGCCGTTACACTTTCAACCACAGTACAGGCAGGTACGGGCGAACCTAACTTCACCTACACGTATCAGGTAAACGGCACAACAGTAGCTACAAAGACAGCTTCTTCAAGAAGCAACAGCTATTCATGGACACCTTCGGCAGAAGGTACTTACAAACTTGCCGTAACTGTAAGAGACTCTAAGGGCAACACAGCTTCAAAGACAATAAGCAGCTATACGGTAAATCCCGTTACGACAAATGCTCCCGTAATCTCATCTGCAACAGTAAGTGCAGATACCGCAAAGGTAAATGATACGGTTGCAATCAAGACTGTAATCAAGTCAGGCACAGGTACACCCAACTTCAAGTATACTGTAAAGGTTAATGATACCGCAGTTGTTACAGCTAAAGATGTATCTTCAAGGTCTTATACATACAACTGGACACCTACCACAGCAGGTACTTATAAGATTGAGGTTGTTGTAAATGACGCAGACGGCAACAGAGCAAGCAAGGTTATAAGCAGTACCTTCAAGGTAACAGGCGACTCTTCAACAGTAATCGAATCCTTTACAATAGCAAAGACAAGAGTAGGCGTAGGCGAAACAGTAGCCCTAACCACAAAGGTTAAAGCAGGTACAGGACAGCCCGATTTCAGATATGTAATCAAGGCTAACGATGAAAGACTTTACAGCTTCACAACAGCAGACAGAACATATACATATAACTGGACTCCTATGGCTAAGGGTACATTCAACTTTACAGTAGTTGTATTCGATGCAAGCGGAAAGAACGTACAGGCAACAGTAAAGAACGTAAAGGTTGTTACAAATCCCACACCTATCATTGAATCGGTTACGGCAGACAAGTCATCTGCAAATGTAGGCGATACGGTTGCAATCACAACAAAGGTTCTTGCAGGAACAGGAACAGCTCCGTTCAAGTACACGGTAAGAATAAATGATTATTCTGTAAAGACATCAAAAATCAATTCAAAGACATATACCTACAACTGGCAGCCCACACAGGCAGGAACGTACAAGATTGAGATGTTCGTATACAATTCAGACGGTACACTTGCACGTAAGGTTCTTGACAAGGCTTATGTTGTATCAGGCTATACAGCTCCCGTGATTTCATCGGCAACCCTGAGCAAGTCAAGTGCAAATGTAGGCGATACGGTTGCAATCAAGACAACGGTAAAAGCAGGTACAGGCTCACCGAATTTCAAGTATACAATTAAAGTCAATGACAGTACGGTTGTTACAGCCAAGGATATAAGCTCAAGAAGCTATACCTACAACTGGAAGCCTACCGCAGCAGGAACTTATAAAATTGAAGTTGTTGTAAACGACAGCAACAGCGGCAGAGCAAGCAAGGTAATAAGCAGTACCTACAAGGTAACAAAGAGTAGCTATAAACTCGGTGACATAAACAATGACGGAGTTATAAACGATACGGATTCTGCATATCTTATGGGCTATCTCGGCGGTGATACAGCAAATTATCCGATAAATGCCGGCACAAACACCTTCAAGGCTGCTGACATTGACGCAGACGGACAGATAACAATCAACGACGCAATACTGCTTTCAGGTATGTACTCATAATACGTATTAAGGAGGACACACAATGAAATTATTAAATAAAACACTGGCTGTTTTGTTGACTGTCCTGCTGATTATTACTGCCGGAGCTGTCGGAGTAAGTGC
>ONBJ01000035.1 GCA_900316025.1 uncultured Eubacteriales bacterium | reverse complement strand
AGACTTTGGAAAAATTGTGAACGGAAACTGCATACTTCTTTTCAGATGGTTACTTTGGCTTTTATTCGTTTACTTTTAAATAGATACTAAACAGGTTCTGAAATATCCGTCTATATCGTCACAATCCCTTAAAAGTTCTTTTGCAATCTCTCTGATTTTCGGAATGGGTATTCCTAAAATTTCCGTATCTTTGCTCACATTAGGAACAAGCTTGCTGTGAAATTTTCGGTGTTTATCGTCAGCCACAGAAACAAGTTTATCTGTGAGCTTTTTGTAATCTTCACAGGTATAAATAGAAATCGCCTCCCGTTTAAGGGTTTCACCCTTAAAAATCCTGATCAAAGGCTCCGCCTTTGGAAACCGTGAACTTTTGAAAAAGTTCAACCAAAACTTTTCTGTTATATGCTGTTCTTGGGTTTCTGATTATCCCAGAACTTTTTTGGCAATATCGACGCTTTCTTTTGCGTCCTTGCTGTAGTAGTCTGCTCCTATCTTCTGTGCATACTCAGGTGTGAGTACTGCACCGCCCACCATTACCTTACAGTCATAATGCTTTCTTAAAAGTGATATTGTTTCTTCCATAGATTTGAGAGTTGTAGTCATAAGTGCGGAAAGTCCAACAAGCTTTACACTGTTTTCTACGGCTGCGTTGAGCACCTCTTCATATTCTACGTCTTTTCCGAGGTCTATGACGGTATATCCGTAATTTTCAAGAAGAACCTTGACTATGTTCTTACCTATGTCGTGAACATCGCCCTTGACAGTGGCAAGTACTATTTTCCCTTTGCTTACTGAACTGCTGTTTTCTGTCGTAAGCTTTTTCTTTATCACTTCAAAGCAAGCCTGAGATACTGTAGCGGACTGTATAAGCTGAGGAAGAAATATCTTTCCTTTTTCAAAATCAGATCCTGCCTTATCGAGAGCAGGTATAAGATGATTGTTTATAATATCCATAGGCGGCATACTTTCGAGGAGTTTTTCCGTTATTTCAGCACCCTCTTTTTTAAGACCGTTTTCTATTGCATATCCGAGGGTTATATCTTTACTGACAGAGGACGTTTTTTTTGAAGGCTCTGCATTATTGTATGCCTTGATAAATTCGACAGAGTTTTTGTCTATGTTTGCAAGAAGCTTATATGCACGTACAGCACCTGTCATTGAGGCAACGTTGGGGTTTATTATAGGGAGGTCAAGTCCTTTTTGCAGAGCCATTGTGAGGAATGTTGAGGTTACAAGCTCCCTGTTAGGCAAGCCGAACGATATGTTTGATACTCCGAGTACGGTTTTTACTCCGAGTTCTTTTTTTACTCTTTCCAGTGCGTTGAGGGTTTCGATAACGCCCTCCTGTTCTGCCGAGGCGGTAAGGGTGAGGCAGTCTATATAAATATCATTGTTTTCTATTCCGATGGCATTTGCGTGTTTTACTATTTTTTGAGCTATCTCAAAACGTCCCTGAGCAGTTTTGGGTATGCCGTTTTTGTCGAGAGTAAGTCCTACAACAGCCGCTCCGTATTTTTTTACAAGAGGGAGTACTGCTTCAAGAGATTGTTCTTCTCCATTTACTGAATTGACGATAGGTTTTCCGCTGTATACCCTCAATGCACTTTCAAGAACCTGAGGTATAGTTGAGTCTATCTGAAGAGGAACGTCAACAACTCCCTGCAAGCCTTTTATTGCCCTTACCATCATTTTTTCTTCGTTTATTTCGGGCAGACCTACGTTTACATCAAGAATTTCAGCTCCTGCGTGTACCTGCTCTATTCCCTGTGAAAGAATGTAGTCCAGATTATTGTTTCGCAAAGCTTCCTTAAAAAGCTTTTTTCCGGTAGGATTAATTCTTTCGCCTATTATTCTGGGCTGGTCAATGATTACTGTTCTGCTGGGTGAGCATACAGCAGAGGAGATTGAGATTTTTGTTGAAACAGGATTTGTTTTTTCAAGCTCTTTGCAAAGCAGACGTATATATTCGGGAGTTGTTCCGCAGCAGCCGCCGACTATTACCGCTCCGAGGGGAATTATATCGTTTGCCATACTTTTTGCAAAATCTTCGGGAGTCAGGTCGTATTCACCTGTTGAGGGGTCGGGAAGTCCTGCGTTTGGTTTTACTATTATGGGAAGGTTTGTCCATTTTGCAAGCTCACCTACAACATCTTTAAGCTGTACAGGGCCGAGCGAACAGTTTACGCCTATTGCATCAACGCCAAGTCCCTGCATTGTAAGTGCCATAGCGGACACGCTGCAGCCTGTAAAGGTTCTCATATTTTCCTCAAAGGTCATAGTGCATATTACGGGTTTTGTACTGTTTTCCTTTGCGGCGAGTACTCCTGCCTTGAGTTCGAGCAAATCAGTCATAGTTTCAAATACTATCAAATCCGCTTCTTCTCCTGCAAGAATTACCTCTTTGTAAATATCATAGGCTTTATCAAATGACATACTTCCTGTAGGCTCCATAAGCTGACCTATAGGGCCTATATCCAGTGCAGCAAGTACTCCGCTTTCGCCTGCTGCTTTTTTTGCTGTCTGTATTCCAGCTTTGACAAGCTCCGAAACAGAATAGCCACTTTCAGCAAGCTTATAGCGGTTTGCTCCGAATGTATTTGTATATACAATATCCGAACCTGCTTCTATATATGAACGGTGTATTTCCATTACGGTATCAGGATGGGTGACGTTAATAGCTTCGGGACATTCTCCTGTTTTTAACCCTCTTGCCTGAAGCTGTGTTCCCATAGCACCGTCAAGTATTATGAAATTTTTACTTTTTAAAAGCTCACTGAACACAATGATTTCCTACCTTTCTGTATTGACAAGTATCTCTCAGGTTACAGCTAAGACAGCCTCTTTTCTTTGGCGATACAGGCTTATGTGACAGACCTGTTACGGCTGTTACGGATTTTATGGGGGTAAGCGTCATACTGCTTCCCGTACAAAGTCCTATCTTTCTTGGTGCGTCAAGAACGGTAAGTATATCTTTTTGAAGTTCTATGGGAAAATCACCGTAACCCGGACTATATCTCCACGTTTTATAGCAATCGCCTATACCTGCATATATTTCTTTTTCAGCTTTGTCGCATACCTGTTCTATTGCAACGCTTGCGAGTGCGTTTATGATAACAGCCTTTGTCATATCTTCAAGCTGAGTTTTTCGTATTAAAGCGTCTATTTTTCCTGAAAGTGTTGCACACATAAGAATTATCCCGAAACAGTCTTTAAGGTGATTTTTTATGTCGCTGCCCTGCAAAATCAGTGTACTGTTTTTAAGCTGTATTCCCGAAAAGGTTTCTTCTATGTCAAAAACCTTATATTGGTATCGTGGAATACTATTTTCTATAACAAGCTTTTCACATTCTTCAAGCATAGCCAGAGTATGCGTATCTGCCACTTCTCTGCTTTTGCAGCCCATATACCTAAGAGCTTCGTCCAAATCAAGATTTTCAAGCTTAATCAAATCAGCCGCACTCCCATTTTTTATAACAGTCTTTTTATGCTTTTGTAAATTTCTGACGCAACATACGGATTGTTCATTGTGTAAAGATGTATTCCGTCAACTCCGTTTGCTATAAGGTCTACAATCTGACTTACGGCATATGCTATTCCCGCATCTCTCATAGCTATGGGATTGTTTCCGTATTTCTGAATCATTTTTGAGAACTTTCTCGGAAGTGATGCTCCGCACATATCTACCATTCTCTGTATCTGATTGGCATTTGTTACAGGCATTATTCCGGCTTCTATCGGTACATCTATTCCTGCAATCTGGGCACGTTCCAGAAATTTGTAGAAAATTTCGTTGTCGAAGAAAAGCTGTGAAATAAGAAAATCTACTCCTGCATCGACCTTTTTCTTAAGTTTTAATATGTCGTCAACTTCATTTTCTGATTCCATATGAATTTCAGGATAACAAGCTCCTGCTATACCCATATCGGGATATTTTTTCTTTATATATTTTACGAGGTCGCTTGCATATTTAAAATCGTTCTTTGCCTGTGTGTTGGGGTTTATATCTCCTCTTAATGCCAGTATGTTTTCTGTTCCTGCGTGTCTGAAATCATTTATTACCCTGTCAACCTCTTCCGCACTGCTTGTAAGACAGGTAAGATGTGCCAGTGATTCAACCTTATATTTTTTCTTTATTATGGAAGCAACCTTGCTGCTGTGTTCAACGTTTCCGTTTCCTCCTGCACTGTAAGTAACGCTTATATAGTCGGGATTTATTCCTGTAAGCTTATCGAGAGTTTCATATACGGTTTCAATATTATCTGTAAATTTTTTCGGCGGAAAAACCTCCAGAGAGAAAATTACCTTTCCTCTTCCGAATTTATCAACAATTTTCATATTTTTAATCCGTCCCTTCCTGAAAAATAGGTATCTTCTAGATTATAGCATATGAATAATTAAATTACAATCTTGCAGAAAATCAAAATTATTTTAAATTCATATAAAAAACAAAAGAAATATTGACGTAACTTTAAAGTGGTTTATAATATTATAGTAATGTTGTATAAACAAAAATAATTTCAGGAAAGGAATATCGTTTATATGAATAACAATACTGACAAGCTTATAGATGACGTTCTGGAAAGCTACGGCAAATATCAGATTACGGCAAGAATTGATGAGGATAATATCGTAAACAGAGAAATTCTCATAGAGATAGTTGAGGAAATAAGAAAGCTTCTGTTTCCGGGTTTTTTTGATAAAAACAAGGTAAGCTCTGAGTTTTTGAGGTATCTTGTCGGCAGAAGAATTGAGTTTATAAAATATAACCTCAAAGAACAGGTTGCAAAATCTTTCGGAAACATAGACGAATGCTGCGACAGTCAACGTTCCTGTATTTTGAAAAAAGCCGAAAAAATAGTAAATGATTTTATCGGTAAAATTCCTGTGATAAGGGAGTATCTTGCTACGGATATTCAGGCGGCTTACAACGGCGACCCTGCCGCTTACAGCACAGACGAAATTATTTTCTGCTATCCGGGAGTATTTGCAATTACCGTATACAGAATTGCTCACGAGCTTTTTGTTATGAAAGTTCCTATGATACCAAGAATTTTAAGCGAATACGCTCACAGTCTTACAGGTATAGATATTCACCCCGGTGCAACAATCGGAAAATACTTTTTTATCGACCACGGCACGGGTGTTGTTATTGGAGAAACTACGATAATAGGCAATAATGTTAAAATATATCAGGGAGTTACTCTGGGAGGTCTTTCCACAAGAAAGGGTCAGCAGCTTAAAGGAGTCAAGCGTCACCCTACAATCGGAGACAATGTAACGATATATTCCAATACTTCTGTACTTGGCGGTGAAACCGTAATCGGCGATAACGCTACTATAGGCGGCAATTCGTTTATAGTAAGGTCTGTATCCGCAGGTATGAAGGTAAGTATGAGAAGTCCTGAGCTGGAGTTTTCTCCCAGCAGACCCAACAACAGCAAAGATGAATTCTGGGACTGGGTGATTTAAACCAATATTTGAGCGAACAACAGGCGATTGCAGACCACGACAGCAAAGCTGTCTGTTCAAGACTGTAAGTCTTGAACCTGTCAAAAGCAAAGCTTTTGACGGTCTGCAATCGCCACTTTGGTTTCTGCTGAAACCAAAAAAGTTGGTTAATAGTTTTCTGTTCCTAATCGCATTTTAAAGTCATGATAGCTGAAGTCTGTAATCTGATATAGTTTTCTGTTTTCATCAAGTCGGAATATGTTCGGCAGTGGCATACCGTTGAACGTGTTGTTTTTGCAGGTAGAGTAAATTGCCATATCTCCGAAAACAAGCATATCACCGACAGATAAGCTTTTATTAAAATAATAATCTCCGATGATGTCACCGGCAAGACAGGTAGGGCAGGAAAGACGATAGCAGTATTCTGACTTTTCCGCAGCACCGTACAAAGGCGGTGTATAGGGCATTTCGATAACGTCGGGCATATGACAGCTTGCACTGACATCAAGTATAGCGTTGCAAATATCTCCGTTCTGTACAATGTCGAGTACTCTTGTCGCAAGATACCCCGCATTAAGAGCAACAGCTTCACCCGGTTCAAGATAGACCTGCACATTCCATTTTTTCTGAACATCTGTAATACAACGCTCAAGCAAGGCAATATCGTAATCAAACCGTGTAATGTGATGACCGCCGCCCATATTCAGCCATTTCATTTTTGGAAGAACATCGCCGAAAATTGCTTCCACAGCGTTTACGGTTCGGACTAAATCATCGGCATTCTGTTCGCAAAGCGTGTGAAAATGCAGACCGTCAAGTAAATTGATAAGCTCGGGTGTCATTTCCTTATCCCACTGACAGCGTGTTGTGCCCAGACGGCTGCCGTATGAACAAGGGTCATATATTCCGTGTCCCTCCTGTGTGGAAAATTCAGGGTTAATTCTTAAACCTATACTTTTTCGGCTTTTCTTTGCAGAAAAGCCGAATTTTTTAAGCTGATACGGTGAATTGAACACAATATGGTCAGCATATTTAAGAAGTTCATCAAATTCATCATCACGGTAAGCTCCGCAGAAAACGTGAACTTCCTTTTCAGGCATTTCTTCATAGCCGAGCCTTGCTTCAAAAAGACCGCTTGCCTCTGTTCCCGACAGGTACTCTGACAGAAGGGGATAAAAGTTATAGTTTGAAAATGCTTTTTGTGCAAGCAATATCTTACAGCCTGTTTTTTTTATCACCTCACGGAGGATTTCACAGTTTTTCCGAAGCTGCAGTTCATCTATGATATAACAGGGAGTTTTTAAGGAAGAAAACAATTTCAAAGGATTTTCCCCTTCAAGTGAGGAAAATACAATGCGGCTATCCGCTGAATATTCAGACAAAATTCATTCCTCCGTCAGTCAACAAGCTTGGGATTGTGATTTTCACGGTAGGGCAGACCGTATCTGCAAAGTGCTTCAAGAAAAGGGTCGGGGTCAAATTCTTCAACCGTATGAACGCCTGTCATATTCCATTTTCCGCTGAGCAGCATCAAAGCACCGCACATAGCAGGAACACCTGTTGTATAGCTTATTGCCTGACTGCCGACTTCTCTGTAACATTCCTGATGGTCGCATACGTTATAGATATAATATGTTTTTTCGATGCCGTCCTTTTTTCCTGTAAATATACAGCCGATATTGGTTTTTCCGTGAGTTCTCTCTCCAAGTGTTGCAGGGTCGGGAAGTAATGTTTTGAGAAATTTTATGGGAACGATTTCTCTGCCCTCAAACATAACGGGGGTTGTAGAAAGCATACCGACGTTTTCCAGACATTTCATATGGGTGAGATAGCTCTGTCCGAAAGTCATAAAGAAACGGATTTTCTTTACATCGGGAATTGTAAGAGCAAGGGATTCGATTTCCTCGTGATGAAGAAGGTACATATCCTTTTGTCCCACGCTGTCGAAATCGTATTCACGTTTTATGCTCATAGGCGGAATTTCTACCCAGTGTCCGTTTTCCCAGTAGCTGCCGGGAGCGGAAACCTCACGCAGATTGACTTCGGGATTGAAATTCGTTGCAAAAGGATAACCATGGTCACCGCCGTTACAGTCGAGAATGTCAATTGTATCAATGGTATCAAATTCGTGCTTGAGTGCATATGCACAGTAGGCCTGAGTAACACCGGGGTCGAAACCGCAGCCAAGCAAAGCGGTAAGTCCTGCCTGCTCAAACTTTTCACGATAGTTCCACTGCCAGCTATAATCGAAATAAGCTGAAAATCCCTTTTCCCTGCAACGCTTTTCGTAAATGGCACGCCATTCGGGATTGTCCGTATCTTCGGGTTCATAGTTTGCTGTATCCATATAATTTACTTTACAGGCAAGACAAGCGTCCATAATCGTAAGGTTCTGATACGGCAGGGCAATATTCATTACCAAATCGGGCTTGTAGTCATTTATGAGGTCAATAACCTGCTGAACATCATCGGCATCAACCTGTGCAGTGGTGATTTTGGTTTTTGTTTTTCCCGAAAGACGCTCGGCAAGATTATCACATTTTGATTTTGTACGGCTGGCGATACACAATTCCTGAAATACATCGCTTGCCTGACAGCATTTCTGTATAGCAACGGACGCTACTCCGCCGCAGCCTATTACTAAAACTCTGCTCATATTTACATAATCTCCTTTATTTTATAAATTGCTTATTGCTAACAGCAATTCCCTCAGAACCTTGCAGGCAACCGCCGTAGACGCTCCGCTTATATCTAACATAGGAGCTAATTCGTTGATGTCTGCTCCCACGATATTGGTTTTGCTGACTTTGATTATTGCTTCAAGTAACTGACTGAACTGTACTCCGCCTGCTTCGGGCGTACCTGTTCCCGAAAATACTGACGGGTCAAGACAGTCCATATCAATCGTGAAATAGACGGGAGTCTGTGACTGCTTAAGATTTTCCGTAAGCTCATCAAGACCGTCAAAGCTGAATTTGTGCATATCCGTGTGCTGCTCAGCAAAGGAAAATTCTGATTTATCACCGCTTCTTATGCAGAACTGATGTATTTTGTTATCTCCCAGTATTTCATAGCAGCGTCGCATAACGCAGGCATGACTTAGTTCAGCTCCTAAATAATCGTTACGCAGGTCGGCGTGTGCATCAAAATGTATAATGTGCAAATCGGGATATTTTTTATATACCGCCCTGACACTGCCCAATGTTACAAGATGTTCTCCGCCTATCAGAACAGGAAGTTTGCTGTCGTTTAAAATTTCTGATGCACGGTTTTCAATATCCTGCAAAGCAAGTTCTGATTTTCCGAAACAAAGCTCTAAATCACCGCTGTCGAATATACGGCAGTCTGTCAGATCCCTGTCCTGATAAGGGCTGTATGTTTCCAGTCCGAAGCTTTCGTGCCTTATGGCAGAACAGCCGAACCTTGCTCCGGGACGGAAGCTTGTTGTGGAATCAAAAGGTGCTCCGAAAAGAACGGTATCGGCATTTTCATAGTCACTGTCGCAGCCGATAAAATTTTCAACGTTGTGTTTCAGCATTACCGCTCAACCTCCTCCAGCATTTTTTCCAGAAACGCAGGCAGATAAAAAGAACCGATATGAAGCTTGGTGGTATAGTACTGGGTTTTCAAATTAAGCGACAGCCATTTTTCAGCATTCAGATCGTCGATGGGGTGATACTTCTTGCTTGCAAATCCGAAAAGCCAGTATCCTGCTGCATATGTCGGAATATGTGCCTGATATACTCTGCTTACGGGAAATGTACTTGCAATTCTTTTATGACTTCTTTTCATAGCGTCGGCATCATGCTTATAAAAAGGACTTCCCTGCTGATTTACCATAATGCCGTCACTTTTTAAAGCATTGTAACAGATACCGTAAAATTCTCTGGTAAAAAAACCCTCCGAAGGCCCGAAAGGGTCAGGGGAATCCACTATAATAAGGTCATATTCTTCCTTGCAGCGGCGGATAAACCTAAGTGCATTGTCAAAGTAGATATTGACACGGCTGTCATTGAGCTGATTGGAATTTTCAGGCAGATATTTCCGACACGCATCGAGAACAAGAGGATCCATTTCCACAAGGTCTATGCGTTCTACCGTATCATAGCGTGTAAGCTGTCCTACAACTCCTCCGTCACCTACACCGATAATCAGAATATCTTTTATATCAGGGTGAACCGACATAGGAACATGGGTAATCATTTCGTCATAGATAAATTCGTCACGTTCTGTCAGCATAACGTTTCCGTCCAGAGAAAGAACCCTTCCGAATTCAAAGGTTTCAAAAATATCAATCTGCTGATAGTTGCTTGTTTCAGAATAAAGATGTCGCTTTACCTTGATACTGTGCTTGACATCGGGTGCGTGAAACTCGCTGAACCATAATTCCATAAAAACACTCCTTACACCAGAACATTCAGGTTTAAAATATCGGGGTCTTCAGGGCCTGTCATAGAACAGCCCTTGAGCTTTGCATACTCGATATAGTCAAGAATTTCGGGGGTAATGCGTTCCCCAGGGGCTAAAATCGGAATACCGGGGGGATAGCACATAACAAATTCGCTGCATACACAGCCTGCACTTTCTCTGAGGGGGACGCTGTGTTTCTGAGCATAAAATGCCTCCTGCGGACTTGTCACAACCTCTGGGTCGATATATTCCTGACTGAGCAGACCGCTGCTGTCTTTCTGATACCTGCGTCTTATCTCTGCCAATGCACTGACAAGTCTTTCAAGCTCCTGCCTGCGGTCGCCTATGGAAAGATAAGCAAGTATATTTCCTATGTCGCCGAATTCTATCTGAATGTCATATTCATCACGTAAAATGTCATATACCTCAATGCCTGCAAGACCAATATCTCTGGTATGAACGCTTAATTTGGTGGGGTCGAAGTCAAAGACCGAATTGCCGTTGATAAGTTCTTTGCCGAAAGCGTAATAGCCTCCTATGGCATTTATTTCTTCACGGGCATATTCTGCCATATCAACTACCTTTGCAAATACTTTTTTTCCACGCAAAGCCAGATTACGCCTGCTTATATCAAGGCTGGACATAAGCAGATAGCTTCCCGATGTAGTCTGAGTAAGGTTGATAATCTGACGGACGTGTCCTGCGTTGACGTTCTCACCAATCAGCAAAAGACTTGACTGTGTAAGACTTCCTCCGCTTTTGTGCATAGAAACGGAAGCCATATCCGCACCTGCCTTCATAGCCGAAAGCGGCATATTTTCTCCGAAATAGAAGTGTGTTCCGTGTGCCTCGTCCGCAAGACAGTACATACCTGCATTGTGTGCCATCTCTACTATTGCCTTTATATCGCTGCATATTCCGTAATATGTGGGATTGTTGACGAGAACCGCAACAGCATCGGGATTTTCTGCAATTGCTTTTGCCACCTGCTCTCTTTTCATACCCAGCGATATTCCAAGTCGGGTATCAACATCAGGGTTGACATATACGGGAATTGCACCGCAAAGCACCAACGCATTTATAACGCTGCGGTGAACGTTTCGGGGCAGTATGATTTTATCTCCACGCTTACAGACCGACAAAACCATACTCTGTACGGAACTGGTCGTTCCGCCTACCATCAGAAAAGCATAACTTGCTCCGAAAGCATCGGCACAAAGCAGCTCAGCTTCCTTTATGACGGAAACAGGGTGACAAAGATTATCCAGCGGTTTCATACTGTTTACATCAATACTTACGCATTGTTTTCCCAGAAATTCAGCAAGTTCGGGATTTCCCCTGCCATGCTTATGTCCCGGAACATCAAACGGAACAACACGCATCTGACGGAAATTTTCCAGTGCCTCATAGATAGGGGCATAATCCTGATTAAGTTTTCTTTCTTTTCCCATAACAAACCTCAGAACAAAAAACGCAGACTGACAAAATATACAGCCTGCGTAAATTTTTTAACGATATTTTTCGTGATTGGTACAAACACCCGAAAAATGTCTTATCGGAAAAACCGATAAAAACACGTCATCAGATAAAAAGGGTACGCAGAGTCTATATAGCAACAATACTTTTACTACTCTTATTGACCGTTTCATAAGCTTGAATAACAGAATATAATTTGGTTATTCATAACCTACTTACAGAAACGAAAATATTAAATCAATAAAGTGGTTAAAACCACCAATCGGCAGTGAACCCGGCTGTCCGTATGACCTTAACTCATAAAAGAGTGGTTCGTAAAAATCGCTCTGGAGGGACTCTGAAATTCAAACCCCTTCTCACAGTGTTTGATTATATAATATATTTCTTATTTTTTCAAGATATTTTTTTGAGTAATTGCCATAAATTGAAATTTGATACGATTTACAGGAATAAGGACAGAACTGTTTCAGTAAATATATTAAGAAAAGGAGTTTTTCGGGGGTATTGTTATGATATGCAAATTAAGCGATTTAAGGCATAAGGAAATAATAAACGCACGTGACGGGTGCAGGCTCGGCTATGCAGATGATGTTGAGATAGACACAAAGAATGCTTCGGTGGTTTCTCTTGTGGTATACGGAAAATGGAGGTGCTTCGGACTTTTCGGCAGGGAAGAGGATATAATTCTCAAGCTTGAGTGCATAGAGCTTATAGGAGAGGATACCATTCTTGTAAACCATAATTTTCCGAACAGGAACAGGGGAAGAGGTTTCAGAAATTTTTTCAGGAACAAGGGATAGAATAATATGTGTAAAAAAATGCCGGACTTCAAAAAAGCTCGGCATTTGAACTGTATTTTATTTTCTGAACTGATTAATCAGCATCATCAGATCTCTTTTTGAATGATAACCTACCTGAGTACTTACGCATCTTCCGTCCATGAAGATAATAAGAGTAGGTATTGAGCTTATATTAAACTGCATAGCAAGCTCAGGCTGTTCATCGACATTTACCTTTCCTATGACAACATCATCAAGTTCATCAGCGAGTTCCTCAATAACAGGAGCCTGCATCTGACAAGGGCCGCACCAAGATGCCCAGAAATCAACCAGAGCGATTCCCTTTTTGTTTGTTACAAGTTCATCAAAATTATTTTTTGTCAGTTCATATTCCATAGTAAATAAACCTCCCGATAGTTAATATTTGAAAAAACGACATTAAATAAACGCAGAAATATTATATAATATTTCTGACTGATACACTATGAATAAACGGTAAATTTTTATATAAAAAATAAAGAAGATACCGAATAACACGGTATCTTCTGGAGCTGATGGCGTGACTTGAACACGTGACCTGCTGATTACGAATCAGCTGCTCTACCAACTGAGCTACACCAGCAAAAATTTAAAATAAGACGATGAATAACGAGTGCTTATCAAGCACAAGATATAGTATATAATGTAAAGCAAAAAAAATCAAGACTTTTTCGCATTATTTTTTATTTATCGGAAAAAGAAAATTAATTTTAGCAAATCGAAAAATAAATTCTGAAAAAGAATGACAATTTATAATACCTTAACAGCAAAATATTCTTTTTTTTGCAAATATGGAATATTATATTTTAGTACAAGTTTTTATCTGCTTTTTTCGATAAAAAGGCAGTAACGGTTGTATAATAAATCGTGTGAACAAATTTCGTGTGATGTTTTCTCACATTTTCAACAAATTTATTTAGGATATACTTATAATTATAGACAAGATATAGAACTTTATGCTCGTACTGGAGGTGTTAAATTATGAAAGGTTTGGGCAAAAAACTTAAGTATTACAGAGAGAACTGTGAGCTGTCACAGCAGCAGGTAGCTAATACGCTGAATATAGATCGTTCAACGTATACCTACTATGAAACAGGCAAAACAACTCCCAGTGCCAGTACTCTTTTAAAGCTTTCCAAGATTTTCAATGTACCCTGTGCCGTATTTCTTGAAAGTATAAATCAGGAATTGAATCTTAATTCTAAAGTAGCAGATTCGATAGAGGATATGTTCTATGATGGAGAAGATGACGTTATCACTGCAGACGACAGAATATACGGATTGAGTAAAGAAGAAAAGGAATTGGTTATTTCTTACAGAGTGTTGGATGCTGACAAGAAAGAAAAGTTTGATGAATTTCTTAGAAGTCTTATAAAAGGCTGAGGATACTCTTTCTTTGAATTTCAGAACCGCCTTAACGGGCGGTTCTTTTTGCGTTTTTAAAATCAAATGAAGTTAAGAATATCTGCAATTATGGAATTTGAAACAAGAAAACCAGATTGTGTAAGAGAAATACCTTTTTCGGAAATACGCACAAGACCGTATTTCCGATATTTAGCCGCCGCATTTACAGCGGCTTTCGGAAAGGGTAAGGAGAAAAATTTCAGGTAATCATCGAATGAAATTCCCTCAGAAAGCCGCAGTCCGAGCATAACGTATTCCTCAGCGGAAGCACCCAAGCCGTCATCGACCGTAACATTTTCATAGAAGCTTTTCATATCGGCAGGGAAGAAGAAGCGTTTTTTATTCATAAGAGAATGAGCGGAAGCACCAAGTCCGAGATATTCGTCACAATGCCAGTATTTAAGGTTGTGACGGCTTTCAAAGCCCTTTTCAGCAAAGTTTGATATTTCGTACTGCATATAGCCTTTGCTTTCCAGATAGCCGCACATAAGGCTGTAAAGGTCAGCCTGAGTATCTTCATCGGGTAGATTGAGAGTGCGGTATATTTTTTTGTAGGGAGTACCCTCTTCAATTTTGAGTATGTATGCGGAAATATGTCTTGCACCGTTTTCAATGCAGAAATCTATGGAAGAAATCAGAGATTGTTCGGTCTGACGTGAAATTCCAATCATAAGGTCGAGCGAAATATTGTCTATTCCTGCACTTCGTATCATATCGACTGATTTTTTTACAGTGCAGCAGTTGTGTTTACGTCCAAGAAGCTTAAGTTCCTGCTCATCTGACGACTGAACGCCCAGAGAAATTCTGTTTACTCCTGATTTTGCAAGACGTTCAAAGTCAATATGCTGTGCCGAGGTCGGATTCATTTCTACCGTGATTTCGGGTGAACTCACATTGAAACAGTCCATAGATTTTTCGACTATACGGCAAAGTTTTTCAGTACCGATTACACTTGGCGTTCCGCCGCCTATATACATGGTATCGAAAACCTTGTCCGAATAAACAGCCGAGTAATGCTCAATCAGTCTGATAAGCTGTGAAACATAATTTTCTGTTTCGGTATTGCAGGGGGTTTTTGAAAAAAAACTGCAATACGGACATTTTCCGCTGCAAAACGGAATGTGTATGTAAAGACCACAGGGATTGTTCATTTTTCGGATTTCTCCTTTTCGGGATTAGAATATTTAAAACTCCTCAAGAATACATACCGCATGTGCGGAAATACCTTCTCCGCTTCCCGTAAATCCGAGTTTTTCCTCTGTTGTTGCCTTTACGTTTACCCTGTCAATATCTGTATCACAGGCATATGCTATATTTTTACGCATAGTGTCTATATAAGGTCTTAACTTAGGAGCTTGTGCGATAACCGTTGCATCAATATTTCCTGTTCTGAAGCCTTTCTGCTTTATTCTTCCGCATACATCTTTAAGAAGCAAAAGACTGTCTGCACCGCTGTAAGCAGGGTCATTATCAGGAAAAAGCTTTCCTATATCACCCATAGACGCAGCACCGAGCAAAGCGTCTGCTATTGCGTGAAGAAGTACATCAGCGTCAGAGTGTCCCAGCAAACCTTTGTCATAGGGAATTTCCACACCGCCTAATATAAGCTTTCTGTTTTCGGTAAGTCTGTGTACATCGTAGCCGTGACCTATTCGCATAATAAATACCACCTTAAATTTTTAATAAGAAACTGAAATTCATCTGAACGCAGGGCAGGCGATTGCAGAATAAAAAGACAAAGTCTTTTTATTTGAAAAAACGGCATTATGCCGTTTTTTCAGTATTTTCAAGCCGCTTTGCGGCTTGAAAATACCTGCAATCGCCGCAGTGTTGGTTTACGCTGAGCGTTTGAAAATTATTCCGAGGAACGCAGAAAAGCTTCGGCTGTTATTATATCCTCAGGAGTTGTCAGCTTTATGTTTGAGGGACTGCCGAAAGTAACGAAAATCTTTTCGCCAAGGCTTTCGATAAGCTGACAGTCGTCAGTATAATCTTTTTTTTCAGCCTCAGCCCTGAGCATAGCCTTTTTGTAGAGAGAAAGCTCAAAAATCTGAGGAGTAGCAATGGCAACAAGTCGGCTTCTGTCGGGAGTGCTTTCTATAAATCCGTTTTCGTCAACAATCTTTATAGTATCCTTTACGAAAACGCCCAAAGCGGAGCTTCCGTATCTGACGGCATTTTTCACTGTCAAATCTATATCCTCGGGCAGAACAAGAGGTCTTGCACCATCGTGAATTGCAACATAGTCGGTATCGAAGCTTATGGCATTTATACCGTTTGCCACAGACTGCTGTCTTGTATTTCCGCCGCAGACAAAAGCGGTAATTTTTCTGATACCGTTTTCTTCTGCAAGGGATTTTATTCTTGAAATGTCGCTTTCCCTGCAAACTACGACAGTTTCGCTTATTGACGCTGCTTTATCAAAGGCACGGAGAGTATGCAGAATAGTTTCCGAACCGTTTAATTTTATAAGCTGCTTGCTGACTGTTTTTCCCATTCTGGTTGAAGAGCCTGCCGCAACTATAATAGCTGTAACTTTCATATTATATCACCGCTTTGTAGTTTTATCTGTTTTGTCGGTCTTGTTTTTTTCCGAGGGAAAAAGTTCTTTTTCAACGGCTGTCATAATATTAAGACCTGTTTTCTGAAGACTGGTATTATTTACGTTTGAAAGACCGATTATTTTCATATCATGCTTTCGGTTGAAAATATCAATTGCATAATAAAGCTCAGTGTTTCCCGTATGATAGTAATAGTCATTTGTAACGAACCAGCCAAAGCCGTAATTAAATCCGTCCGAGCCTGTATGAGTAGCTTTTTTAAGCATTTCGCTGCCCAGAACGTTACCACGGCTGAAAGCGTTCATCCATTTGAGCATATCTGTTGTGGTTGAAACTATCTCTCCGGCAGAATAGAAATACGAGCTGTCTACCTTGATGCCCTCCGTCCAGTCAGAATCAAGGTATCCGCTGCAGTTTGTATCGGACATACTGAGTGAAGAGTTATCCATATACAGCGGATAAAAAATTTCATCTGCTATATATTCCTCATAAGGCTTTCCGCTTACTTCCTCTATTATAAGTCCGAGAAGGTAATAGTTTGTATTTGAATAAGCAAAAAACTGACCGGGCTGAAAATTAAGTCCCTGTTTATTCAGCCATTCCAGAAATTCCTTTTTTGAAAAATCCGCATCGGTATCCCTTTCCTCAGCTTCAAGCATATATATGTACTGATTGAGGTAGTCGGGAAGACCCGAACACATATTCATAAGCTGTGCAACAGTTATATTTTTGGCAAGCTTTGCCTCTTTTACGTATTTTGTTACTTTGTCGTTCAGAGAAAGTTTATTTTCCTGAGCAAGCTTTGCGACAGCGGCAGCGGTAAACTGCTTTGAGCATGAACCTATTTCATATCTGGTATCGAGTGAAAGCGGAATATGTTTTTTGGCATCGCTGTATCCGATAGCCTTATGATATATTATCTCATCGCCTACGGCAACAAGAAATGTTCCGTTGAATTTTATTTCACTGAGTTTATCCGATACCATATTGTCTATGTTGTCAAGTTTTTTCTTAGTAAACTGCGAGGTTGAGCTTTCAGCTTTTTTTTCGGGAGGTCGTGTAGTTTTTTCTGTAGTTTTTTCTGAATCGGAAATAGAAATATCAGCTTCTGCCGAGGTTTCGAGAGAAGGAGCGTATGTTTTTACTGAGCCTGCCCACATCAGTCCTGCCAGTACGGCAAAAAAACAAATTATCAGACTTATCTTAAATACAGGTTTCATTATAATTAATCTCTTCTTTTCACAAAAATTTGTTTAATCTTTTTGATTATCAAGCCCCAGCTCCCTTATCATTCCGGCATAAAAATCTGAAGAAGCTTTGTTTATATTTCCGTAGTAATGCCTTGTGGAAGATGAGAATGCCCGCCTGAATATATATATTATCCAGACAAAGGGGAGAAGAAGCGGAAATTTTCTGAGAATTGGATTCTGAGCTTTCATATTATCGAAATCAGGAAAAAGCTGTTTAAGAAAAAATTTAATTTTGCTGGGTTTTTTCCCTGTTTTAGTCATTTTGGAGGCTCTTATGCCTACATTGTGTTCCATAGTTCCGTATGTGCTGCAGCTTGCAAGAAAGAGCTGCAAATCACTTGATTTATCAAGCCCGTTTCCGTCTTTTCCGAACCAGCAGTATGCAATTTCGACAGCCTTTTTGTCAAATTCAAGGTATCCGAAATCATTTAATTTTTTGTATACATAATCCCAGTCTAGATTGTTTCCGAATTTTTCTCTGAAAACATAGTAGTCAATAAAAATTCTGGGAGCTATGCCTGCATAATTGAAATGGTGTACGGCGTGTACGGAAAGGTATATGTAAGTATCCTCCGGTGTCATCTCATATATATGAGAAAATCCGTTTTTCAGAGTACATCTGTCAAGAATATTAGCGTAATAATCTTTTATAGCAGGATTTTTTCCGTCATAAAGAGTGAAATGCTGTTCAAGACATATAAACGGAGGCTTTGCAAATATTTTATCGTGTCCGCCCATCTTTGAAGGCTGATATCCCAGCTTTTCAAGTATTTTGTCGGCATTTTTAAAGTCGGAAAATCTTACATATGTATCTATATCTCCCATATATCTCAGTACAGATGAAGAATATATTTTTTTAAAGAAACACCCCTTCATAACAAGCATATCTGTTTCTGCTTTTTCAAATTCTTTTTGCATAAGCTTAAGCTCATACATCTGATTGGAATCCATAACGGCCTGCCGTCTGAACTCATTTTTAAAAAGAATGTAAATATCGTTTTCGGGCTTGTTCTGATTATCCGGAAGAAAATCAATTCCTGATTTTACCAATGCGGTAACGCTCATATTATCTGAAATATCAAATATATGCTTCCAGTTTATGTTTAAATCACTTATATCTGCACCGATACCGTTTAAAGCAGACTTTATAAGTCTGAATGTACAGCAGTAATCATCAAAATGTGATAAAACCTGATTGTTCATACATACTCTCCGCCTCAAAATATTTACTGGAACAGTATAGCATTATCTGCTGATTATTGCAAGTAAATATCTGAGGTTGCTTTGCTAAGTTCAGGATTTACTCTTGACACTGCACACGTAAAATGCTAACATATATAGTGTAAGGATAGTATGTATGTAATTTTAACGCTTTGATAACTGTTTTTGCTATAGCTTCGGCTTTCGGCAAAATGATAATAGACGGAGGAAAGGTAAATGACGTTTTGGGAAGCTTTTTATGAAACGAAAGATATTTTTATGCACTCTGGTTTTAACGGATATAACGGTGTTCTTGCTATGCAGATTACCATGACGGGAGAAGGCGGCGGAACATTTTACGTTAAGTTTGAAAATCAAAACTTGTTTGTAGAACCTTACAACTATACTGAATTTAATGTCCTGTTTATAGCTGATACCTTTGACTTTCTCAGGATAGCAAGGGGAGAAATGAGCGTTTCTGCTGCCTGTGCTATGGGAAAACTCAGAATTGAGGGCGACACAAGCAAAGCGGGAGAGCTTAAAAGACTTGTAAGGAAAAATTACTGATATAAAATTCAAAATAAAAGCCTGCGTCAACACTGCGGCGATTGCAGCCGCCTGCAAACGAAGTTTGCAGGCGAAATGTCAAAGGCTATGCCTTGACATTTCAATCAAAAGCATAGCTTTTGATTGGCTGCAATCGCCTGACTGAGCGTTGACGCAGGCTTTTTGTTATCAGCTTATATTTCTATATACCGTATATAAGATGCTCAATTAAGATTTTAGAGCCAATAGTCAGGAGTATGACACCACCGAAAAGACCTGAATGTCTTGAAAAAACATAGCCAAAAAATTTTCCGAGATAAATTCCGGAAAAGCTTATAATGAATGTAATTGAACCTATGATAAAAACAGCGGTAAACATCGCTGTAAGGCTTGAAGCACCTACGGCAGATGGGAGTATAACCCCGGTTGCAAGAGCGTCTATACTGGTCGCAAGAGCGAGTATAAGCATTGTATGTAAAGACAGTGTGTTATGTTCTTCCTGAATACCACGTACACGTATTTCGTTTATATAATCTGCAATCATCTTGAAGCCTATCACAGAAAGTATTCCGAATGCAGTCCAGTGGTCTATATCTTTTATAAAGCTTTCTCCGAGTTTTCCGAACAGCCAGCCGATTACAGGCATAAGAAGCTGAAAAAATCCGAAGAAAAAAGATAGTTTAAGAGCATACGGTATTTTTACCGATTTGCTTAAAGCACCGTCAGAAACGGAAACTGCGAAAGCGTCCATAGCAAGACCCACAGCCATTGAACAAATTGAAAAGTAATCCATAAAACTTTGTCCCTCTTTTGCAATATTACTAAACTATATTGCGAAAGAGGGACGGTTATTCCGTATTTTATTTTTTACAGGCAAATCCTGTGTTTTCATACATCATTCTTGCTTCTTTTACAGAATGTAAAATCATAGCCTTTTCGGTTTTGCTTTCGGAAACAATATCAGCTGTAAATTCAACGAAACTCCACGCAAGATACATAAAATATCCGATATACAACCTGAATTTTTCCGTAAATCTTAAAGCAATATACGAAAGCGTACAGACAGTAATGTACAAAAAATCCTCAGCTACTGCGGTCTGTTCGGGAAATGCTGCGGTCAGAAATCTGCGTACAGCCGAAAGCATAAGCGAAATCATCACAAGGTTTACCATATTCTTTACATCTCCAATAAAAAATTATATCTTTATCATAATTTTACACTTGAAGATGAGATTATTTTGGTGTATTTTCTGTAATCTATGAAATTTTATTCTCTTATGAGATGATTTTTAGCTAAATATTCATCATAACCCGAAGTAATATCCTTAATGCCGTCCTCCTGAATAAAAATAATTCTGTTGGCAACGGTAGAAATAAATTCGTGGTCGTGCGAGGTAAAGAGAACTATACCAGGGAAATTTGTAAGACCTTTGTTTACGGCTGTTATTGATTCCAAATCAAGATGGTTTGTCGGCTGGTCGAGAACAAGCACATTAGCTCCGCCCATCATCATTTTCGAAAGCATACAGCGAACTTTTTCGCCGCCGCTGAGAACCTTTACAGGCTTGAAAACGTCCTCACCGCTGAACAGCATTCTGCCGAGAAAGCCTCTCAGATATGTTTCGGTGTGGTCAGAGCCGTTGTTATATTTTTCGAGCCATTCAAGGATAGTATCGTTGCAGCCGTTGAAGAATGCGGAATTATCCTTAGGGAAATAAGATGTGCTTGTGCTTACTCCCCATTTGAATGTACCCGAATCAGGAGTTTCTTTTTCCATAAGTATTTCAAAAAGAGCTGTAACAGATGTTTCCTTATCACTTATAAAGGCTATCTTGTCGCCACGTTCAACACGGAAAGAAACATTTTTAAGAATATCCTCTCCGTCTGTTTTTTTGCACAGTCCCTCAACGGACAGGATTTCCTTTCCGACTTCTCTGTCCTGCTTAAAGCCTACAAACGGATAACGTCTGCTTGAAGCAGGCATTTCCTCAACCGTAAGCTTATCAAGCAGTTTTCTTCTTGAAGTAGCCTGTTTGGACTTTGATTTGTTAGCCGAAAATCTTGCGATAAAGTTCTGAAGCTCTTTTATTTTTTCTTCGTTCTTCTTGTTCTGCTGTTTAATCATAGCCTGTACAAGCTGACTTGATTCATACCAGAACTCATAGTTTCCGACATACATTTTAATTTTTCCGTAATCTATATCAACCATATGTGTGCATACAGTGTTCAGAAAGTGACGGTCATGGCTTACGACTATGACAGTACCCTCATAATCCATAAGGAAATCCTCAAGCCACGATATAGCCATAATATCAAGATTGTTTGTAGGCTCGTCCATCATAAGAATTCCGGGATTGCCGAACAAAGCCTGTGCAAGCAGAACCTTTACCTTTTCGTTACCTGTAAGACTGCTCATCTGAGAATAAAGTATGCCTTCGTCAAGCCCAAGACCCTGAATCAGCTTTGAGGCATCACTTTCAGCTTCCCAGCCGTTCATTTCTGCGAACTCTGCCTCAAGCTCGCTGGCTCTTATGCCGTCCTCATCGCTGAAATCAGGCTTTGAGTAAAGTGCATCTTTTTCTTGCATAATATTATACAGCTTCATATTGCCCATAATTACCGTATCAAGAACGGTATATTCATCAAAGGCAAAATGATCCTGTTTCAATACGCTCATTCTTTCGCCGTCAGGAATAATTATATCGCCTGTTGTAGGTTCAAGCTCTCCCGTGAGAACCTTGAGAAATGTTGATTTTCCCGCACCGTTTGCACCTATTACGCCGTAGCAGTTTCCGGGTGTAAATTTCAGCTCAACGTCCTTGAACAAATCAGTTCCGCTGAAATTTATACTCACGTTAGATACTGTAATCATATAGCCACCAGTCCTTTTTAAATATTGTGTACCATATTATAGCATTGAATTTTATATTAAACAATAGGGTATCTCTCAGGGCAACCGCACGAAACTATAGCAATGCAATAAAATAGCACAACGCAATAAAAAGTGATATAATGGAGAAAGATAATAAAGAAGAGGTGTAGAAAATGTTAAGTGAAGACAGTAAGTGGAGAATATTAAAAGCTGTGCAAAGAAAGGAAAAAGTAACAGAAATAGCAA
>ONBJ01000064.1 GCA_900316025.1 uncultured Eubacteriales bacterium | reverse complement strand
GTTTCCCCCATTGCGCAATATCCCCCACTGCTGCCTCCCGTAGGAGTCTGGGCCGTGTCTCAGTCCCAATGTGGCCGTTCAACCTCTCAGTCCGGCTACTGATCGTCGCCATGGTGAGCCGTTACCCCACCATCTAGCTAATCAGACGCGAGTCCATCTCTAAGCGGATTGCTCCTTTCATCACAAAATCATGCGATTTCGTAATTATATGCGGTATTAGCGTTCTTTTCAGAACGTTATCCCCCTCTTAGAGGCAGGTTACTCACGCGTTACTCACCCGTCCGCCACTAAGTTGTCAGTAGCAAGCTACCTCCAACTCCGTTCGACTTGCATGTGTTAGGCATGCCGCCAGCGTTCATCCTGAGCCAGGATCAAACTCTCTAAAATAATTGTATTAATTTAGTGTGTCACCACTTTGTAATGTTCTTTGAGTTCACTCAAAGTAATTACGGGTTTTCTTGTTACGTTGTTTAATTTTCAAGGTCCTGTGCTAACCAGCAGTTAGCTTTGTTATTATATCACATCTTTTTCAGTTTGTCAAGAGCTTTTTTGAATTTCTTCAAGGCTTTTTCCTTTCCGCACCGCTTTCAATGTGACAGCTTGATTATTATATCAAACCGTTTCCTTTTTGTCAACACTTTTTTCAAGATTTTTTTCTCTTTTCTGTTGACTTTTCCTGTCTTTTTTTCGACAGCTTTGTTATTATAGTACTTTATCTTTTCTTTGTCAATGCATTTTTCGTATTTTTTATTGTTTTATCAAATAAAACAATATCATAATTTTGATTTTCGGCTTTATATGTCAATCTGCACAAATAATGTTATAAATATTATATATCTGATTTAATAAATTATTCAATATTTTATGATATAAACATTTTGTAATAATAAAATATTTCTTTTGGTAAACAATAATTCCAAATTCTGAAAGGAGCAAAAAATCTATGGCTGAAAACAAATATTCGGGAACTAAAACAGAAAAAAATCTTTGGGAGGCTTTTGCAGGCGAATCTCAGGCAAGAAACAAATACACCTACTTTGCGTCTGTTGCCAAAAAAGCAGGCTATGAGCAGATTGCCGCTCTGTTCCTTAAAACCGCAGAAAACGAAAAGGAACACGCTAAGCTTTGGTTCAAGGCTTTGGGTGAACTGGGAGATACCAACACAAATCTTCTCCACGCTGCCGAGGGTGAAAACTATGAATGGACAGATATGTACGAGCGTATGGCTAAGGACGCTGAGGAAGAAGGATTTCCTGAGCTTGCAGCTCAGTTCAGGGGCGTGGGTGCTATCGAAAAAATGCACGAGGAAAGATACAGAGCCCTGCTCCATAATATAGAAGCTATGGAGGTATTCAAAAAGAGCGGTGTAACTATGTGGGAATGCCGTAACTGCGGACATATTGCTGTAGGCTTGGAAGCTCCTGAGGTATGTCCTGTATGCAGTCACCCTCAGAGCTTCTTTGAGGTAAGGGCAGAAAATTATTGATATTCACGTTGGTGATTGCAGCCGTCAGGAGCGTACGCTCCTGACGGCTGCAATCACAGTCTGATTTCCGCTACGGTTTCCTTATAGTATCTGCAACACCTTTCAGCTCCCCTAACACAAATTTTGTGAGCAAAAAAAATGAAATCTCAATCACTATCGACAGCAGCAGTGAAATTACATATACATATAGCACTGTAGGAAGAAAACAGGAAAATTTATCATAAATGCTAGTGTATTTCTTATTCAGCAAGTCATATGCTATTACATCGCCGATATATGATGTAAGATATATCCCTAACGAACACTGTGACATTAACATAAGTATGCGTCTTATAAATGTCGGCAGTTCATTTGTTTTCATTCTTTTGACTGTTTCAAATAAAAGCACTGCGATAATACAGGTTGTAAATCCTCCCCAGTCTGCATAAGGATATGTTTTCCAAATCGAGCCGAAATTTCTGTATAAGTTAAGAAGTCCGAACAGGAAGATGCTTATGACAAGAAGTATTACCAACACGATAGTTTTTATTTTCAGACGATATTCACGCAGATAACAACCTATAAAGTAGTAGGCAAACGGATAAACAGTTACCCAGAAGTTTGGGAAAATTTTTGAAAGATTATCATAATTCTCAGGCTTAAACCAAAGCTGAGTTGTTTCGTAAAAGCTGAAACTATTAAACAATGACGGCAGTATCGCAACAACTATGAAAGTTCCTACAAGAATTATTTTTTTCTTTCTGCTTTCAAGCCCGTTATACATAAGATTTATAAAAGGTATCATCAGGAAAAACATTATGTACATTTCAACATACCAAGCATAGGGAGCCATAGTAAATTCAAGCACTCCGGAAACAAATTTATTTAACGTAACGGTTTTGTCAAAAAAATTTGCCATAAACAAAGCACACATAATAGATGCACCTATATAAACAAAAAGTGTTTTTCCTATTTTGAATAATAATCCCTGTTGGGCTTTTTGCCGCACATCAGGTAACCTGTGAGAATCATAAAAAGCGGTACGCATATCTCGGACAAGGTACGCATTGTAACAAGCGGATACATTTCAAAACCGTCAATATTCTGACCGTAAAAGCCGCTCATGAGAAAAAAATGAACACAAATAACTAAAAAGACGGCAATTATACGTATAATATCTGCCGATGTATCTCGATTGTCAATGTTTTTCAGTGTCATATATTAACGCTCCTTTAACAAATGTGATTTTCAAGGAAGTTTATGTATCAAATAATTTTTTAAAAATATGAAAATATATTGTATTATATCACTATTTTTGTCATTTGTCATTAATTTTTACAGTTTTAAAAGTATATTTAAACACTTTATTAAAAATTTAATTTGCTGCGTTTCTTACAACTGACAGCTTCAATGTTTTGACTTAATTTACACTTTATTCATTCACAATCACAAATTTTTATGATATAATTCAACAAATATTATTATTTATGGAGAGGGTTTTTATGACCAGGATTGATAAACTTATCGCTTGTACCCTGAGTGCTTTAGCCGCAGGTTCATATCTTATAGCATTAAATGCCTGCTCATATGAGGTATCCAGAAAATCCTCAGACGGCAGTTCCTCATCTTCCGTTATGGGACTTCGTTATGAAAAACCTGCTGAAGAACACGTTTTTCAGGATTTTACATACGAAACAACAAATAATTCTGTAACAATATTAAAATATAAAGGCAGCAAAAAAGATGTAACCATACCTGTTACCATCGACAGCCTTCCTGTAACTTCCATTGATGCACGCTGCTTTGAAAATTCAAAAAACAACGCTGCCGTTCATACTGTTTCAGTACCGTATACCGTTACTAACATAAGCACTCTTGCTTTCTATAACAGCCGTTTTCTCGAAAAAATAGACTGTAACGACAATCCGCACTATGTTTCAAAATCGGGCATTCTCTATACCTCGGATATGTCCGCACTTATGGCTTATCCCGAAAACAAATCCGATACGTCATACTCTATGCCTAATTCGGTAAACAAAATATACAACAACGCTTTTTCCTTCTGCAATAACCTCAAAAAAATCACACTCTCCAAAAACGTACAGGTTATACCTGACTATGCTTTCGCTTACAACAGTTCGGTTGAAAATATAAAGCTCTGCGGAAATGTGAGCAGTATAGGCTTCGCCTCGTTCTGCAAATGTCTTAGCCTCAGTTCAATCACTTTTCCCGACACGGTTTCCGATATAAACCCTAACGCAATAATGTTCTGCAACAATCTTAAAAAGATAAATGTAAACAGCGACTGTCCGTCCCTGAGAGAATATGCGGAAACTCTTGGCGTTACATATTCGGTAAAAAGTATTTAAAATTTTTCTGTGATAAAGACAAGAGTATCAGTTTTCTGACCAACTGATACTCTTGTCTTTGTTTTTATAAAAATCTAAATCTTTATACCCTCGTGAAAATAATTCTTCAAAGATTGCGGCAACACTCTGTTATATATTCTGTAGCCTATGATTATTCCAAGACAGTTAAGCATAACATCGTCTATATCAACCGTTCTGTACATAGTCTGTGTAACAAATCCCATTACAAGCTGCGAAAGCTCTATGGAAACAGGAATTATCAGTGCCGCAGCCATATATACTTTCTTTTCCTTATCCTTTATAAGAAACGGAAGCATTATTCCCAGCGGAATTGTCATCAGTATATTTCCCAGAAGCTGCATAACCACATAATTAACGGGAGAATACCCGTCAAAAGCTCCCTTTATATAGTGTACGGTAGTACCAAAAGGTATAAGTTCAAGTTTCAGATGTGCTGTGGGTATCAAGTCTTTTGAATAAATTACAGGAAAAATTGTTACCGCCACAAGCGATGTCATATATACTATAAAAATCCCGATAAACAGCCTTTTGGCAAAGGAATATCCTCTCAGGGACGAAATTATAATCCATACAGCAAGTATATCTGCTCCTGCCGCAAATGCTATATATCCTTCTATCATAGTCAGTTGTCACCGTTTTTTCTAATGAGAATTAGGTATAATTTATCTGGAAGTCTACTTGTCAAATTCGGGAACAGCTTCATTTTTCTCTGCATCAATGCCCCTGTTTCCGAAAATACCTGCAAAAGAAATATTTTCCTTGCTGTGGTCATATTTCTTCATATAACAGCTCAGATACCCCAGAACATACCAGAATGTAACTACCATATATGTCTGTTCAAGCAGAACCGTCTTTTCCACCAGCGAGTACAGAGAATAGGCAAACGTAAAAGCAAACATACATAAAAACGGACTTTTCTTTAAATCACTCTTTTCCAGAAAAACAGATTTCAGACAATCTCTTCCCAGAGAAACCGCAAACACTGCAAATAATATAAAACCCACAAGTCCGTTGCTTACCAATATGGTAAGATACCCGTTATGCAAATCACTGTATTTAAAACCCTTCGGCATAAGCCTTTCGCCGTAAATAAGTATATTCTCCTTGCCCACTCCCAGTATCGGATTATTATAAAAAACCACGACCGCCTTTTTCAACAGTTCTATTCTTCCGCTGTCAAGATTTTCATTTTCGTGTGCAAAGGTTACAACGCTCATATCATTTCCGTTATGACCGGCATCACCCTTTTTCTGGTCAGGATTTATTGCCTCACTCTGAGATACCGCATTTCCTGCACTGAGTGCCACCGAAACAGCACGGTTTGAAAAAATCCTGAGTCCCAGCAACGCTCCCGTTAAAACAACCATAGCCAACAGTACGGACGTTGCTCCTATTATCAGTCCTTTCAGGCTCAGCTTCTTGAAAAATCCGAAAATTATATAAATAAGATTTCCCACCGCATAGCACGCAAGAAGAAGAAGTGAACCGTTTGAATCACTCAGAAATATTCCTATAACGTTTATTACAACACATATTATAAAAAATGCCTTCGGAAGCTTTTCCGATATATCTCCATCAACGTACAAATCACTCTTACAAAGAACATCTGCAAAAAATATTGCAGTCACACCGTAAAACGCCAGAAGGTTCGGATTGATAAAAATTCCCGTAAAGCGGTTCTCGAATATAACCATACTGTAGCGGTTTCCGAAAAATTCCGTATGATACTCTCCGAACAGAAGGGAAACAAAGCTGAATATCATAGCCACTGTCGTTGCTGTAAGCATTATCAGCGAAACCGCATAAAGCTCTCTTGCCTTTCTATGCCTGTTTCTCTCCGTGTGCATACTGTAAAATACAAAAAAACACACCGCAACGTGTCCCAGCAGAATAATATTCGGAAAAAAATTATCCGCAATATGTATAACTGCCGTCAGTATTCCGCAAATCAAAAATGCAGCCAGCCATCTGAAATACATTCCTCTGTAGTATCTGCGTGGCTTTATCTGATACATATATATGAGATAAAATCCCCACAGAAGAAAAAACGGCTTTATATTGTTTACAAAAACATCTGTGTAAAAAAACGAACACATAAACAGTAATGAAAAGTATGTAACTCTGAACACAGATATATTCAGAAAAATTTTTGAGAAAAAATTCAGCTTTATATCAGACATAACCCACCATCAGTGAAGCACACTGCCAACTGTTCTGAACATAACCAGCAAATCATAAAAAGCGTTGAAGCGTCTGTAATAATCCAAATCCAGCTTCATTTTTTCGGGAAGTATAATCTCAATATAGTTTTTATCCACAAGTTCGGGATCTGTGAAAAATTCATCGTTATCCTTATAGCTTATGCTCGCCATAGATGTTATACCCGCAGGTGTCAGAAGCGTTGCATACATCTCGGGTGTGTATTTATTGACGTATCTCTCAACCTCGGGACGTGTTCCCACAAAACTCATATCACCCACAAGCACATTGAATACCTGAGGAAACTCATCTATCCTGTACTTTCTCATTTTCTCGCCTATTTTCGTAACCCTCTTGTCGTTTGCTTCGGTTATAAGTCCGCCCAAATTCTCTGCTCCGTCAACCATAGTACGGAATTTAAGTATCTTAAAACGCTTTCCGTTTGTAGTAACCCTTGTCTGCCTGAAAAGCACAGACCCTTTTGAATCACATTTTACTATTATTGCTATTATAACCATAGGTATTATAAGTATCAATATAAGTACGCAAGAAATCATTATGTCAAGCAGTCTTTTTAAAAACAGTGCCAGCTTTTTCTGACTTAATATATCGTAATATTTTCTTACTTCGTCATTCTTCATATATTCGGGAAGCTCGTCCCATTTGCAAAGAAAAAACATCGTACTCCCCCTTATTTTACACATTACCGATTTATTGATGACCCTTTAAATTATATCTCATTAAGGAATTTTTTTCAATTTACAATATACTAACAATTTAACTAAATTTTATAATGTTTAATATATAACTTACACAAAATTTTCAGTGATAATTCATCTCTTCATTGCTGCTTTTTAAAAAGCTTAATCAAACCCTGCAATTCCCGTATTTTGAACGAAAAATTTTATATTCCTGTTGATTTTTATTTGTCAAAATGATATTATTAAAATGATATTATTAAAATGCTAAAATGAACATATTTTTATCTTATTATGACTTCAGATGAAAATTTCAGGTCTTTGAATTTGTTCATGTCACCCTGAACGCAGTGAAGGGTCTTAAAAAAGATTCCTCACTGCGTTCGGAATGACAAGTATTTGTGCAATTTTCAGATTTGCTCATTTATAGTTTATATTATTATAATGAAGGAGAGAAACAATTATGTTAAAAAAAGCAGTCAGTGTTGTACTTACATCATTGTTGATTATGTCGGCAGTTTCCACAGGCTCTTTTTCCGCCACGGCAGATGATACGTCAGAACTGCCGTCCTCTATCGACCTCAGAAACTACAACGGAAAAAATTATGTTACTCCCGTAAAGCTGCAAACTCCCTTTGGTACGTGCTGGGCATTCGGAGCGGCTGCCGCTGCGGAAAGCTCATATCTTTTCGCCAATGATTTGGGTGTTGCTGCAGGTGAGCAAAACAACAATGCCAATTTTTCCGAAAAATATATAAGCTGGTATGTATATCACCCGATTACTGCGGACGAAGTTTCAAAAGGAAGGGTTCGTTCCTCTCAGGTTGGTGAAGGTCTTGACGTAAGCGAACCTGAAAGAGATAATCCTAATGTAATATATTATTTCGGCGGTTCTCATCATACTGCTTCCAATCTGTTTTCAGCAGGTTTCTATCCTGTTGACGAAAGCGTAACAGTAAACGGAGATACTCCGTATTATTACAGCGGTAAGGAACGCCTTCGTTCCGAAACCAATCCCGGATATTCCGAAGCTGATGACTGGAGTCTTCCTCTCAATGCTGAATATATGAACGCACCTTCAAACGCTTTCTTAAGAGAAAGCCGTACTTTGCCTTCTCCTAATGTCAGAAACACGGACGGCAGTTATTCATTCAGTGAAGAAGGTCTTAACGCAATAAAATCTGAGATTTCACAGGGTCACAGCGTTTGCGTAGGTATTTATATGTTCGGCGACAATATACTTAAAAATACCAACTGGTCACAGTACTGTTACTCGCCTTACACCTCCAATCATGATGTAACTATCGTAGGCTATGATGACAACTATCCCAAGGAAAATTTCGCAATTAAAAATTCAAGCGGAAAACTCGTAACAAAAAGCGTTCCTCCCGCAAACGGTGCTTTCATCGTCAAGAACAGTCTGGGTTCGCTGACAGATGAGGACAGAGCTACCGCAACTACAGATGCACACGGCAGAACCTTTTATGAAAATCCCAATGCCAATCCCGGCGGTATTGATGACAGCGGATATTTCTACCTTTCCTATTATGACCAGAGCATAGATGACCCTCTCCGCTTTGAATTTGACAATACTTCTTCCGTAAAATATAAAACTCAGAATTTTGACCAGTACGATATGATGATTTCTGCATTGTATGCAAATTCTGATTACAGCTCCGAAACAAAAACAGCAAACGTATTTGACGCTGAGGAGGACGAGTATCTCTATCAGATTTCATATTATACAAACACCCCTGATACTACAGTAAATTATGAAATATATAAAAGCCTTGCAAACGATAATCCCGAATCAGGTATCCTGCTTGAAAGCGGTTCTCATACTCATAAATACAGCGGTTCTCATAAAATTGACCTTTCAGGTGAATATTCACTCAAAAAGGGCGAAAAATATTCCGTTGTTCTTACAATGAAGTATAACAAGGACAATCAGGAAACTTACACCAGCGTTTTCCCGTTTATGTTCAATCTTTACAACACAAAAATTAAAGGAGTTATCAACGAGGGCGAAAGCTATTTCTACAGCAACGGCAGCTGGAGCGATGCGGCTGATTTAAAACAAAGCCTTATTGACCAGGCATATCAGTATTGTACAGACACTCCCAAATTTGCACCGTTGCTTGCTATGACTTTTGACGGCAAATCAGGCTTTGATGTTGATAACTATCCTATAAAAGCTATCTCTGTTCCTGCAAGCTTACACACTGACCAGTGCAACGGTAATCACAACTGGGACGAGGGAACAATCACATTATCTCCTACCTGCACGGAAAACGGTATAAAAGAATTTACCTGTACCGTATGCGGTGCTACCAGAACAGAAACAATTCCTGCAACAGGTCACCAGTGGGGCAACTGGGTAAGCATAATTGATGTGGAAACATCAGAGGAAATCAGGGAAAGAATGTGTACGATATGTGCTGAAACAGAAAGAATTTCCGTACCTGAAGGCGGCACTGACCCCTCAACTAATCCCACAGAAAACAGCACTGGAAACACCAGCGGTACTCCTGAAGGTAATACTACAGGCAATACCACAAACAACAGCACTACAGGTAATAATAATTCCACAAACACACTTTCAGGTAATTCGGATTCATCTTCAAACGCACCCGAAACAGGCGATGTAAACTATCTGATGATTTTGACTGCACTTTTACTTTCAGGCTTCAGCGGAGTTTCGGCAGTCAGAATGCTTTTGAAAAGACGTTCAAGAAAAAGATAAACCGATAAATCCGTAAATTAAAAATAAAAAACAAACGGCATTGACGGTCACAACACCGCCAATGCCGTTTTTATGTAATCCCAAAAATCAGAACTTTTCAAGGAACGAATGCTCCTCACCGTCAGATTTATACCTCGGAAATGTATCCAGACAAACAGAATGTATACTGTTGAATATGCTTTTTTCTATGTTCGGATTTGTTTTTTTAAGTCTTTTTATAAGCTCCTTTACCTCCTGCCGCTTTGAAATGCTTGTGCCGTCAGAGGTCAGTTCAGCTTTTTCGGTAAGTCTGCAAGCACACTGTATAAATTCCAGATTATTATATTTCTGCCATGCAATTACTGAGCTTTCATATATTCTGTACATAGGACGTATAAGCTGCATACCCTCAAAGTTTGTACTGTGAAGCATCGGCGGCATAGACTGAAGCTGTGAGCCGTAAAACATACCTATAAGCGTAGTTTCTATCACATCGTTAAAGTGATGTCCCAGTGCTATTTTATTGCAGCCAAGCTCACCTGCTTTTTTATACAGCCAGCCTCGCCTCATTCTTGCACATAAATAACACGGATTTTTTACCGCTTTATCCGCAACATCAAAAATATTCGTTTCAAATACCTTTATCGGTATATTGAGAATATCCGCATTATGCTCTATTTTTTTCATATTTTCTGTACTGTATCCGGGGTTCATTACAAGATATTCAGCTTCAAACGGAACTTCACTGTATTTCTGTAACTGCTGGATAAGCTTTGCCATAAGCATTGAATCCTTTCCCCCTGATATGCACACGGCAATTTTATCGCCGCTGTTTATAAGGCGGTACTCTTTCAGTGCAATTATAAACGGATTCCAGATTTCCTTACGGTATTTTTTTATTATACTTCTTTCAGCCTTTTCATACAGTGCAAGCTCTCTTCCCATTAAAATATCTCCCGTTAATTTTTTGATTTATAAAAACTGACTTTCCTCAATTTTATGCTTTATGTGTGCCAGAGCCTGATTCAAAATATCAACAACGTGTTCATCATCAAAGGAATAATAGATATTCTTTCCGTCACGTCTTGTTTTTACAAGCCCCTCAGTTCTTAACTGTTTAAGCTGGTGCGAAACGGCAGACTGCGAAATATCCAAAATCTGTGAGATTTCATTCACGCACATTTCTCCGTCCGACAAAGCGTATATTATTTTTACTCTTGTTTCATCTCCCAAAACCTTGAAAAGCGATGCAAGCTTATTTACAACAGGTGAAGAAAGATTGTTGCATTTCAGTTTATCGGCAGGACTGCTCAATATTTTTACCTCCTCGAATAATCCTTTTCATACAATTATATTATCACTATAACAGGTTAGTCAAACAAAACCCTGATAAATCTCATATAAAATCTGTAAACCATATGCTTTTACTGTCAGCTTCAAAGCTTTTTCCGTCAAGGTACTGCAATATACCTGCATCACTCTGAAACTCAAATATTATCTTGTAAGCATACAAAGCCTGATACCCGAACGGGTCTTTCTCGTCAGATGATTTTTTATATCCGTATTTAGTATCTCCTAAAAGCGGATTTCCCAGCTTTGCCATACTTGCTCTTATCTGATGAGTTCTTCCCGTAAGCAGGTCAACCTCTAAAAGACTGTTTTTCCCGACTGATTTTATAACCCTGTATTTTGTTTCTATATACTTTCTGTCGGGAGCATTTTCGCTGAAAATACGCACTTTATTTTTGCTTTCGTTCTTTTCAAGATAGCCGCTTACAGTTCCGCTTTCGGCTCTCGGCTTTCCCTGCACCATACAGAGATACAGCTTCTTTATTTCACGGCTTTTTATTTTGGCATTCATAATTCTTAAAGCCTCGGCATTTTTTGCAGCTATCACAATACCGCCTGTGTTTCTGTCAAGTCTGTTGACCGTCGCAGGAGCAAAGCTTCTGTCATTTTTAGGATTGTACTCGCCCTTTTCATACAAATAGTGCAGCACCCTCGCTATAAGCGAATCAAAATGATAGCTTTTGTCAGGGTGTACTATAAGCCCCGGCTTCTTGTTCAGAATAAGAATATTTTCATCTTCATATATAATATCAAGCTTCAGCGGAGCTTTCAGAAATTCATAGCTTTCCTCACTTTCCTTGTCATCATCAAAAAATTCGTCCTTTATAAAAAGCTTCAGTACGTCCCCATCTTTAAGCATAGTTGAGATTTCGCACTTTTTATTGTTCACCTTTATATACTTTGTGCGTATATATTTGTACATAAGCGATTTAGGCATAGTTTTAAAACGCTTGGAAAGAAATTTGTCAAGCCTCTGGTCTGCATCGTTTTTATTAATAACTATCTCTCTCATAAAACCTCTTTAATCAATTATTCTTTATGACTATAAATGAGCAAATTTAAGAAAGCATCGTGAAAATGCACAAAAAATCAAGAAACAAGCATACTGAATAAGCCGGAAATATCTTGTCCGGATTTGCC